>CAMKNB010000018.1 GCA_946414095.1 uncultured Mycoplasmatota bacterium | reverse complement strand
TTAAAATGTTCTTGAACATCAAAAGTTTCTATACTTCCATCTGATGAATGAATTACTCTAAACTTTCCTTCAGGAGGCAACCAACCTATAGTACTAGCACCAGAAGAATTAATTACAACCAAATTCTTTTCTTCAACATCAGCTATAATATCTGCATCTTCAATATCAGTAATCTCCATTTCACCATCGTATTTATATTGATACGAATTATCTCTTGCATAATACTTAACAACTTTTCCACTATTATTAATCTCAATATAATATTCTAAATCATCTCTAACATCCATATCTAACATAGATGTACATCCACTTTTACATTTAGAATATACCTTTGAACCTGAAGTACCAATTGAATCTTTTACATATTCTTGTTCTGCTCCCCTATATATTCTTTTAATTTCAGTTAAAAATGAACTCTTCTTAGCATTATTAAACATTCCCATTACATTTGGAAGCGCTATTATTACAAGTATTGCCAATATTGCTATTACTGCCAGTAATTCAACAAGAGTAAATCCCTTTTTATTTTTCATAATATCACCTAATTATATTATATAACTTTTTTATTATAAAAACCAAAAAAATCCGAATAATCGGATTTTATATTTAGTACATAGAAATATATATTAACGCTTACTAAATTGTGGTGCTCTACGTGCTTTCTTAAGTCCATATTTCTTTCTTTCCTTAATTCTAGCATCACGAGTTACCATTCCTGCTTCTTTTAACACTGGTCTATTTTCACCATTAGCAAGCATTAAAGCTCTTGTAATTCCTAATCTAATAGCACCAGTTTGTCCTGAAAAACCTCCACCTTTAACAACAATAGTTATATCAAACTTATCTTTAGAATCAACTAATTCAAGTGGTTGAACTAAATCCATAACTAATGTTTCATAAGGCATGTAATCTTTAACATCTTTTCCATTTACAGTAATATTTCCTTTTCCAGGAGTAAGTGTTACTTTAGCAACGCTTCTTTTTCTTCTACCTATTGCTGTATATCTTGTTTTTTCTGCCATATTACTTTACCTCTAATCTTTCTGGTTTTTGAGCCTCATGTTTATGTTCACTTCCTGCATAAACAAATAATTGTTTATAGATTTGTCTTCCAAGTCTATTTTTAGGAAGCATTCCTTTAACAGCTCTTTCTACCATTTCTACTGGATATTTTTCTCTCATAGTTCTTGCAGTTCTTTCTCTTAATCCACCTGGATATCCACTATGATTATAATAAATTTTCTTATCTAGTTTATCTCCAGTTAAATTAACTTTTTCAGCATTAATAATAATTACGTTGTCACCACAATCAACATGTGGAGTATAAGTAGGTTTATGTTTTCCTCTTAATACATAGGCAGCTCTTTCGGCAACTTTACCTAAGTTCTTACCTTCTGCATCAATAATATACCACTTATGCTCAACGTCTTCTTTTCTTAACATAAATGTTTTCATTATTTTTTCCCTTCCTAATTTCAATGCCATCGTATTTGCAACTACGATATTTCTATCCCACAGAAACTGCATCTCCATTAAAATGTACCGGGAATATTATATAAAAAGTATATTCAATTGTCAAATAATTTTTGTTAATTTTAATAATTTTGACACAAAACGACATTCAATAATATTGACTTTAATTAATTAAAATTATAAAATTACTATATAATAAGGAGGTTGCTAGTGAAGAACAAAGGATTAATAATATTCATTACAATCCTGTTTTTACTTAGCTCAACAGCTAGTATAATAGGCTACATTGAAAGTAAAAAAGATGTTAATGAAAAACCACCTGTTGAAAATAAAGAATCAATCACTTATGAGTATTACTTAGAAGATGTTCTTCAGACAAGTATACCTATAAATGAAAATACAGAAGAGCCAACATATTTATTTAATAGATACCAATGTGAAGACAATATATCTGGAACTTTTAATGAACAAGAATGGAAATTCATTCCAGATGAAGAAAAAAATGCAGTTTGCAAATTATATTTTGTTAAAACATATTATGATGTAATTATAACAGCTGCTAATGGAAGCGTTAGTGAAGATAATCAAACTAAAATAGCTCGTGAATCTGATGGTAAATTTATAGTCATTCCTAATGAAGGTTATGAATTTAAAGAAGTAAATTGTTCAAATGATAAAAAAGCAACATATGATTCTAAAAATAGTACATTAAATATTAATGTTATTATGGAAGATATAGCTTGCAAAGTAAATTTTGAAATTAGATCACTTAGAGCTGACATTGTAGTAAAAAATGGTGAAGGGACAGCTACTGAAACAGTTAACTATGGAGAGAGTGTATCTGCTATAGTTAAACCAAAAGATGGGTATGAAAATCCAAAAATAACTTGTTCAAACAAACAAGAAGCAATTTTTGATAACAATAAGCTATCAATAGAAAAATTAACAGATGATACTAAATGTACTGTTGAATTTGTAAAAGTTAAACCAATTACATATGATTTATCATTTGAAGAATTAGATGAAGATACAAAAGAAAAATTACAAATTATTACTGGAAGTACTGATACAGTAAAAGTAAGTACAGATGGTTCTTATTCATTAACAATCAAACCAAATGAAGGATTTGAAAACTATAAGGCAAAAATAGTTTGTAACAAAAATACTATAGTGCCTACTCCTAGTGAAGATGGTTCATATATCTATACAATTTCTGGATTAGTTGAAAATACTAAATGTACAATAACTGCTCAAGAAAATACAAATTAAGTTTTCTACAAAAGAAAACTTTTTTATTGAAATTAATTAATTATAATGTTAAATTATCTATGAGGAAAAATTATGTGGAAAGTTAATAACATTGAAATAAAAAATAGAATAGTATTTGCTCCCATGGCAGGAATATCTAATGAAAGTTTTAGATATATAATAAAAGAAATGGGAGCAGGTTTAATTTACTCTGAAATGATTAGTAATATGGGAATTATTTATAATAGTAAAAATACACTAGATTTATTAAAAATAAATGATTTTGAAAGACCAATAAGTATTCAAATATTTGGAAGTGATAAAGAAAGTTTTGTTCGAGCAGCTAAATACGTATGTGAAAATATTAAGCCCGACATTCTTGATATTAACATGGGATGCCCTGTTCCAAAAGTAGCATTAAGGTCACAAGCAGGATCTGCTTTGTTAAAAGATCCAAATAAAATATATGAAATTGTATCTTCCGTAGTTAATGTTTCTAATGTACCAGTTAGCGTAAAAATAAGAGCTGGTTGGAATAAAGATACAATTAATTGCGTAGAAGTAGCTAAAACAATTGAAAAAGCAGGTGCATCATTAATTGCTATTCATCCAAGGACAAGAGAACAAGGATACTCTGGAAATGCTGATTGGTCATTAATAAAAAAGGTTAAAGAAAACGTATCTATCCCAGTTATAGGAAATGGTGATATAAAAACAATATATGATGCAAAAAGAATGCTTGATGAGACAAAATGTGATGCTATAATGATTGGAAGAAGTGCTATTGGCAATCCATGGTTTATAAAAGAGTGTATTGAATATGTTGAAAATGATAGAATTATTGAAAAACCAACATATAAAGAAATTATTGATATGATTGTTAAACATTATAATTTAATTAAAAAGAATAATGGAGAAAAAAAAGCCATATTGGACATAAAAACACATGCTCTAGCATACCTAAAGAATATTCCAAAATCCAAAGAGTTAAAAACACAAATAGCTCTTTGTAAAACAGAAGAAGAATTCTTTAATTGTATAAATAAACTATATAATCACATAGATAATATACTATGAAAAACTAATGAAAATACTAGTAAATTCTTGTATTACTAGTATTTTTTGTTATATAATAATTTGTGAGGAGGATTTTTATGAAAAAGACTGGATTATTTAAAATAATCATGTTTATACTATTAGGAATGGTAGTAGCAACTTGGATTTTTTCAGCAAGTTATTTTAATGAAGGTAATCTTGCAGAATTAGGTATGTATAATATTGGATTCTTTGATTATTTCTCATTAATATTTGGATCATTTGAATTTGCTTATTTTCTTCAAATATTCATCTTACTACTTTCAATAGGTGCTTTATATGGAGTGCTTGGAAAGACTGGTAAATATAGAGCTTGGGTTGAAAAGATTGCAAATCATTTTAAAGGAGTAGAATTTATATTCTTATTAATAGTTGCATTTTTAATTGCTGTTTTAACTTCTGTATTTGATTACGGTTACTTGTTATTAATATTCTTCCCATTACTTATAAGTATTATACTTGCAATGGGATATGATAAAGTAACTGCATTAGTTACAACAATAGGTGCAATATTAGTAGGAACTATTGGAAACATTGTAGGTAATGCTACAAGTGGTGTAGTGGCTGGATTACTTGGAATTGAAACTACAAGCGGTTTTTACTACAAACTTAGCTTATTAATATTCTCATTAATACCAATAGTTTTATACTTATCAAAAGCTAAAAAAACTAAAAAGAATATTAAAGATAGTGAAGAAGATGATATGTTCATTGGAGAAAAGAATTCTAATAAATATTCAATCGCTTCCATAATAGTTGTATTCTCATTACTATTTATATTATTAATAGTTGGATGTACAACATGGAATGAATCATTTAAAATTGATACTTTCTCTAAACTACATGACTCTGTAACAACTTGGAGTCCAAAACTTCCTTATTTGCATATTACAACTGAAAAAATCGAAACTGGTACTCAAGAAGTTGCAATATTTGGAAAGTTATTTGGTACAGTATCTGCCTTTGGTGAATGGCGTTATGCTGAAATGTCTATAATATGTTTAATTTCTGCAGTTGTACTTGGACTACTTTATAGAGTACAAGGTATATTCACAGCAATGGCTGAAGGTGCTAAAAAAATGTTAAAACCTGCATTCCTAGTAATGATGGCATATACAGTTGTATACTTTGCTGGTAATCAAATGTTTTTCCCAACAATAGCTAAACATATATTAAGTATTTCAAATAAGTTTAGCGTAATATTAAGTAGCATTGTTATGGCATTAGGTTCAATATTCCATGTTGATATGTTATATGTATCAAATTATGTTGTTCCACAAATAGCTGCTGCAGATGTTGATGCTTCATTAGTTGGTTTACTTGCACAAAGTATATATGGTGTTACAATGTTTGTGGCTCCTACTAGTGCATTCTTAGTATTTGGATTAAGTTACTTAAACGTTCCATACAAAGAATGGATTAAGAAAACTTGGAAATTAATAGTTACATTACTTGCAATAGTATTAATAATATTATTAATTGCAAAATTTGCATAATTAAAGAATGCCTGAAGCATTCTTTTTTATTTTAAAAAATTATGTTATTATTATAATTGGTGATTAAAATGCTTATAGAAATTATACTCATACTATTAATTATATTGCTTCCTATTATAGCTCAAGCTAAAGTTAAATTATCATATAAAAGATATTCAAAAATTAATAATAGTAAAAACTTATCTGGAAAAGAAGTAGCAAGAATGATATTAGATAGAAATGGACTAAATAATGTAACAGTAGGAAAAATATCTGGAACACTAACAGATCACTACACTCCTAGTAGAAAAAATATTGATTTATCAGAAGAAATATATAGTGGTAAATCAATAGCAGCAGTAGCAGTAGCTGCACATGAATGTGGTCATGCTATTCAAGACAAAGAGGCATATTCATTTCTAAAATTTAGAACAAATTTAGTTCCACTAGTTAATATCACATCTTATATTTCACCAATATTAATAGCAATAGGATTTGGTTCACAAATAGCTGGCATCGCAACTCTTGGAATCGCATTCCTATTCGTTGCACTATTATTTCAACTAGTTACCCTTCCAGTAGAATTTAATGCTTCTACTAGAGGTAAAAAGCAATTAGAAGAATTAGGTCTCATAGAAAAAAGTGATAAAAAAGGCGCTAAATCAGTACTAAAAGCTGCGGCTCTTACATATGTTGCTGGATTTTTATCAACAGCCTTTCAAATTGCTAGATTCTTAATTATGAGTGGAATTAGAAAAAGAGATTAATAATTAATCTCTTTTATTTTTGTTTAAAAAAATAATAGTTTAAAACTATTATTTAATTTATTTTGTATATGGTAATAACGCCATATATCTTGCTCTTTTAATTTGATTAGCAATGTGTCTTTGATGTTTTGCACATGCACCAGTCATACGTCTTGGTAAAATTTTACCTTTTTCATTTATGTATTTTGATACAATAGCAACATCTTTATAATCAACTGATTTTCCAGCACACATTTGACAAATCTTTTTTCTTCTATAAAATTCAGCCATTATTCTCCTCCTTAAAATGGTAAGTCATTATCACTTAGTGATACTTCCTTATCATAATTTTCATATGGATCAGAGGCAGGAATATCATATTCTGGCATTTCATCTATTGGTGCTGCACTTGGAGCATCAACATATGCACTATTTGATGTGGAACTACTTGCATCATTCTTACCACCAACAAATTCAACATTTTCAACTACAACTTCAGTAACATATCTTTTTGTTCCATCTTGAGCATCATAGTTTCTCGTTTGAACTCTACCATCTAAACAAATCATACTACCCTTTTTAAAGAATTTAGATATAAAATCTGCTGTTTGTCTAAATGCTACACAAGGTAAAAAGTCAGCATCATAATTTCCATCTTTATTTTTAAAATTTCTATTTACTGCTACTGTGAAATTAACAGTAGAAAAGCCAGCACTTGTACTTCTAACTTCTGGATCCTTAGTTAGTCTTCCAACTAAAATAATCTTATTCATTACTACTCCTCTTCTCTTATGACAATATGTCTTAAGATATTTTCATCGATTTTTGCTTTACGATCAAATTCTTTAACAGCAGCAGCAGTAGCTTCTACATTAAATACATAGTAGTTTCCTCTTAATTGCTTGTTAATTGGATATGCTAGTTTCTTTTGCCCCATATCCTTAGTATTAATGATTTTAGATTTCATATCAGTTAGTACTTTTTCAAAAGCAGCTACTGTATCTTTACTAGTCTTTTCATCAATATCAGCTCTAACAATGAACATAATTTCATATTTATTCATTACTACACCTCCTTTTGGTCTAAACGGCTTCATAAATGAAGCAAGGAACTTTTCGTTCGAAAGTATTATAGCACACTCTAATTCATTAAACAATATGTTTTTTTTAAAAAAATATCAATCTTACGATTGATATTCTACATTTTATTAGGTATTTTGATAGCAAGAATATATAATAGTTTACTACAACTATTATATATTAATTTTAATAATGCAATATAATTACACTTTTTAGTATAATCATTTTCATTTATTATATTTGTTTCACCATAAAATTTATTAAATAAACTACATAGTTCAAATAAATATTCACAAACATAACTTAAAGTCTTTTCAGAGTACGCTTGCTTCATTATCCTAGAAAGTTCAAGTAATTTTAAATATATATTTTTCTCAGTATCACTATATATCATAGATATTTTTTCATTATTAATATTTGCTTTATCTAGTATAGATTTAATTCTAACCATTGTATAAAGTATATATGGTCCTGTTTTTCCTTCAAATGAACAAAACTTTTCAATATCAAATATATAATCTGTTGTACGATAAGGTAGTAAATCTGCATATTTAACAGTAGCAACTGTTAACTTATCAAGAATTTCTTCTTTTTCTTTTCCAGATTCATATTTATCCATTTTCTTAGATAATTCATCTCTAATCATTGATAATAAATCATTTAATTGTAATACTCCACCATCTCTAGTTTTAAATGGTTTTCCATCTTTACCATTCATTGTACCAAATGAATAATGCTTTAATATAACATCTGGACTAACTAAATTTGATTTGTAAGATGCTCTAAATACTTGTTCAAAATAAAGTCCCTGTCTTGCATCAACAACATACCAAATTTCATTTGGTTTAAACTTACTGTTCATTCTGTTATATATAGTTGCTAAGTCACGAGTTGCATAAATCGTAGCTCCGTCATTTTTAATTACTATTAAAGGAGGTATTTCTATTTTATCATCATCTCTAGCAACATCTATTACTTTAGCACCTTCACTTTCATACATAAATGGTTCTAATATTTTAATAGTTTTATCAATATATTTTAATGAACTAAGTTCACCTTCCCATAATTCAAAATTACAATTTAAATAGTCATATGTTTTTTTTATTTCATTACTAGATACTTCAACTATATCTTTCCACATACTAAAATATGGTTCTTCACACAAATCTACTTTAGCTGTTATCTCTCTTACTTCTTCCATTCTTTCAGGATTTTCTTTAGCGTCCTTACTTGCTTCAGGATAATAAATTGCTAGTTCTTCTGGAGTTATTTCTAACTTAGGATATTTACCTTTATAATTTGCATCAAAATAACACAAATTTGGTTTTCTCTTTTTAATTTCAGATATGACCATTCCAGATTGCCTACCTAAATCTCCTAAATGAACATCTCCTACTACATTGTCACCTAAAGATGAAGCTAATCTTTTTAATGCCTCACCAATATTGGCACTTCTCATATGACCAACATGCAAAGCCTTAGCAGCATTTGCCCCACCATAATCAATAAGTACATTTTTGGGCTCATTCTTATCTATTAAAGAATCGAAATTATTAATTGCTTCATTCATTCTATTAAGCAAATATTTTTCATTAATACTTACATTTATAAAGCCAGGCCCTGCTATATTAATATTAGTAAATCTATCATCTAAACTATCAACAATATTTTGAGCTATTTCTCTTGGATTCTTTCCATACTTCTTAGCTAAACTCATTGCACTATTAATTTGAAATTCACCCAAGTCACGTCTGGAAGAAGACTCCAAAGTTACATCTTCAATTTCATAACCACATTTCTTAAATGTATCTCTCAAATACTCTTCAGTTTCTTTAATAAAACTCATAAAATCCTCTCCCTTCATAAACAAGATTATATCACAAGTGTAATTTTTTTCAATGATTATTTTGCATTATTCAGTTTTTGACATTTTATAAAAAATATGATAATATTATTAGTGTGTGGAGCATTATGCTAGTCAAGCATACCACCCGAAGATGGGGCTAAAAATCCATTAATTGTACAAAAAGATACTTTATATATTACGCTTCTTTCGCCCAGACTGGGGCGGATATATAATTTTAGATTTAAGGATATTATATAATGGCATATATACAAATTCCTTTTATCGCATCGGAGATTATGAACGTGCATGACGTGAGTGAATTACTGGGATTTAAAAATGAAAAGTAATTTGCAACAGCGTATAAAAGTGGACTTTGCTTGTCTGGGAAAACCTCTAGCGTGTCTTTATTATAAAGATTGAAGTGCGGACTAAGTGGTGATCGAGTGATCACAAAGGTAACTGGTGATTTGTGTCTTTAAAGAGAAATCGCCTACAGGTAACTAAGGGTAGAAACAAGAGAAACTCAACTCGACCAAAGCCGTAAAATTAATTTATAATAATCCATACAATCTTTTTTTTTAGGAGAAAATAATGAAAAAAGACAATTGGATATTAAAAGCATTTTTACTTACATTTTTTATAGCACTATTCTTTAATGCTTTTTCAAATATCATAACAAATAAATTTGATAATATTATAGTGCTTACACTACTTTCTATTATTTTTATCTTAATAGGAATAATATTTGATATTATAGGTACCGCCGTTTTAACAGCAGAAGAATCAACCTTTCATGCTAAAAGTTCTAAAAGAATAAAAGGTGCTAAAGAAGGTGTATATTTAATTAAAAACGGAAGCAGGATAGCTTCTATATGTAATGACGTTATAGGTGATATTTGTGGCATAGTAAGTGGTTCTATATCAGCAATGATTGGATTACTACTATCAAATAAACTGAATATATCACCAGTCATTTCAATATTAATAATAAGTTCTATTATTTCATCATTAACAGTAGGTGGTAAAGCAATAGGTAAAAAGTATGCTATTAATAATAGTGATGAAATAATATTTAAAGTAGCTAGAGTTCTAAATAGGTTTAAAAAAATGTAAGAATATTCTTACATTTTTATTATTTCTTCTTTTTACTTTCTTTAACATCATTATCTTCTTCTGAAGTTACAGATCCTATAATTACACCTAACATCAATCCACAAACCACACAACAACCAAAATATATAAAATTATTAAATTCAAGCGATATTATCAACCCAACTACTGAGCCAATCATAGTTCCTATTGGCATCCATTTATTTAATTCTTTTTCCTCTCTATTTTCTTTTTTCTTAGACATAATATTCTACCTCTTATAAAGATTATATCATCAAAAATTATATTTTTAATAAAATAATTTGTACTTTACATAAAAAAGATTCAGATTATCTATTACTTCTGAATCTTTCTTTTTGATCTAATATTTTCTTTCTAAGTCTAATTGCGTCAGGTGTTACTTCAACTAATTCATCTGTTTCAATAAACTCTAATGCTTCTTCTAATGTGAATACCCTTGCTTTAGGAAGAGTAATTGCTTCATCACTACTTTTACTTCTTGTATTTGAAAACTCTTTATTTTTACATGGATTTACATTTAAATCATTTTCTTTGTTATGAATACCAACAATCATACCTTCATAAACATCAACAGAAGGTTCAACAATCATATAACCTCTATCTAATAAATTATATAATGCATATCCAAATGTTTTACCGCTTTCCATAGATACAAGAACTCCATTTTTACGTCCACTTATTTCTCCAGCATATGGTTTATAAGTATCAAAACTTCTTACCATAATACCTTCACCCTTTGTATTAGTTATAAAACTATTTCTATAACCAATTAATCCTCTTGTTGGACAACTGAATTCAAGTCTAACATAGTTTTCTTCTGCAGGCTCCATTATTTCCATAGTACCTTTTCTTTCACTAATATCTTGAATAACTGTTCCACTATAATCATTAGGTACATTAATTATTACACGTTCATATGGTTCACATTTAACACCATCTATTTCTTTAAAAATAACTTCTGGTTTAGATACACTTAGTTCATAACCTTCTCTTCTCATATTTTCTATTAAAATTGATAAGTGTAGTTCTCCACGACCAGATACCTTGAATCCATCACCAGTAGGTAACTCTTCTACTTCAAGTCCAACATTTCTCTCAAGTTCTGCCATTAATCTATCTCTTAAATGTCTACTAGTAACAAATTTACCAACCTTACCAGCAAATGGAGATGAATTAACAAGAAAGTTCATTGAAAGAGTTGGTTTTTCAATTTCTATACTAGGTAATGCTTGAACATTATTAGGATCGCAAATTGTATCACCTATTGATATCTCAGGACAACCTGCTATTGTAACAATATCGCCAAAGAATGCCTCACTAACTTCTTTCTTTTTAATTCCTTCATTAACAAAGATTTTTGTTATTCTTTCTTTAGAAATACTTCCATCATTTTTAGCAATAGTTACCATTTGACCAGTTTTAATCTTACCTTTATTAATTCTACCTATTCCTAGTCTACCAATATAATCATCATAATCTAATGAAGATATTTGAAATTGTAATGGATCATTTTCATTTCCTTCAAAAGGTTTAGTAGTTTCAATAATAGTATCTAATAGTGGATATATGTTATCATTTGAATCATTTTCATCATACTTAGCTATTCCTTCTTTAGCTATACCATATATTATTTTAAAATCAAGTTGATCATTATCTGCACCTAATTCACAAAATAAATCAAATGTCATATTTACTACTTCTTCAGCACGAGCATCTTTCTTATCTATTTTATTAATAAACAATATTGGTCTAAGTCCAAATTTTAATGCTTCTTTAAGTACAAATCTAGTTTGTGGCATTGGTCCTTCTGCGCTATCAACAAGTAATACAACTGTATCAACTGTTTTAATAATTCTTTCAATCTCACTAGAAAAATCAGCATGACCTGGAGTATCAACTATATTCATTTTATACCCTTTATATCTAATAGCACAATTTTTAGCAGTTATTGTAATTCCACGTTCACGTTCTAAATCACCACTATCCATTACACAATCAACAACAGTTTCATTATCTCTGAAAACTCCACCTTGTTTTAATAGTGCATCAACTAGTGTACTTTTACCAGCATCGACATGAGCAACTACTGCAAAATTAATAATTTTATCCATGATAATCATCCCCTTCTCATGCGCTAATTAATAATACACTATTTTATATGTTTTTTCAAGAAAAAGTTAAACATTTATTAAAAATATCACTCTTAGTAATAATTTGTTATTCACAATAAATGGTTAAAAAATATAATTAATGGCAAAATAATAGTAGGTGTTAAGATGAAAGAAGACTATGCTTTTAAAAATGAGAAAGAATTATATTCTATCATTGGAAAGAATATAAGATACTATAGAAAACTATATAGTTTAAATAAAAAAGAACTCACACAGGAGTCCTTAGCTGAAATAGTAAATGTTTCTACTTCACTAATAGGTAATTTAGAAAGTAAAAAAACTTATCAAGGAATAAGCATATATAACTTATATAAAATAAGTAAAATACTAGAAATACCAATAGAAAATTTTTTTATTGATCGATAACTATTGATTCAAAAAATTTTTCAATAGATACATCTAATACAATTGAAATTTTATAGAGAGTAAGAAGAGCCATGCCTTCACTACCTTTAGTACTCTCAAATTTTCTAATATACTCTGGAGATTTACCTATATCTAAAGCAAGTTGCTCTTGAGTTATACCACTTATTTTTCTATATTTAATAACATTATAAGCAATAGTTTCAATAATATTCTCATTAAAATTGAATTCTCTTTTAAATCTTGTCATACTACCACCTAAATAAATTTTACATTGTTTTTTAAATAATTAATGTAATGTTGTACTATACATTTTCAATGTTTTATTTTATAATTTAATTGGTGAATAAAATGACACAAGAAGAGTTGAATAAAATAGTAGGTAATAACATTAAGAAATATAGATTAGCATATAAAAAAAATGGAAAAAGAATAACACAAGAAAAACTAGCAGAAGCTATTAATTCTTCTGTATCTTTAATAAGTAATTTAGAAAGTAAAAAATCAAATATAGGAATAAGTATTACAAACTTATACAAAATATCTATAGTACTGGAAGTACCAATAAGTAATTTTTTTGAGGATAATAATGAAAAATAAATTAAATAATATATCTGATATAAATTCTTTATTACAAGATAAAGAGTTTAATAATTTATTGAAAAAAGTTAATAATAGAACTTTAGTAACCGTTAAAAATAATCTAATTCATAATCATAATTTAACTCATAAAGAACAATTATTACATAATATAGACATGTATATAAACTTTTTAAAATCAAAATTATTCATAGATCAATTTCAATTAAGATACATTGTTCACCTAACTATTTATAATAAATATAATAAAATACTTTTGTCTAATATTTATTATTATGAAGATATTGATAATTATATTAAGGAATATATAAAAATGTTTATGTATAAATACAATAAAAATTATAAATTTTTATCTAAATATATCAATATTAAAAAAAGAAATTTTGATGAATTAGTAGATTTAATTAACAAAAGAAAAAAAAGAACATATATTTATTTTGAAGATATCAATATAAATAATATGAACTTTTATATTACTTTAATCAATGAATTGGAATCTAATTCATAAATACATCATACATGTTCTTATAACAGAAAGTAACTCTATTAGTTCCTTTCTTTTTTTCTTTAATTAAATATCCCTGCTCTACCATTTTATTTAAAACTTTATTAACAGAGTTAATATGAATTTTACACTCTTCCACCAAATCATGAGTTGTAAACACAATTTTTTTAATAATCACAGGATATACTTTATATATAGTTGTACCACCAATAGTATTTTTGAATAACTCATAGTCATTTTCATATATCTTATTTAATTTTCTAATTCTTTTTATATTAATCGTGCATTGTTCAATAAAACATTGCAATAATAATTTTATAAATTTATTAACGTCTTCCTCTATCTCGCCACTTAAAGATGTAAAATAAGTGTTTTTTAAATTATCTAAACTCTCTGAAATAAATAATAAAGGGGGTTCCTTTTTATACATAGCAAATTGAAGTGCAATAAGTAATCTTCCTATTTTTCCATTACCTGATACATAAGGATGAATTTTTTCAAATTGATAGTGACTAATAATAGTAGAGATTAAAAATGGATCATCATTAGAGTTAATATATTCAATTAGTTTTTTCATTAAATCATTTACTTCAGTATATACTGGGGGTATAAATGAAACACTAGATCCAGCAAGACCTGGTTTAAGCAAGAAATTTTGAGTTTTTCTAAATTTCCCACTTCCTTTTGTTTTATTATCCTTTTTGCAATTTAAAAATAAAGACTTATTTATTTTATTTAACGTATCAATATTTATTTCACCTTTTGAAGAATCAAAAGCACCAATTACCAAAGATTGTTTAAAATTATTAAATTCTATAACCTCATTGTTTTCATTTAAGTATGAAGAATGAAACATATATTCTTTTTCTATTTTACTACCATCTAATTTAAATGAATAATAAGTATCAGATATAAATGCAGTTTCCAAAAATGACTTATAATCATATTTTAAATTTCTAAGATAGCCTTTATATTCTCCATATATCTCTTCTGCTTCACATAATAATCTATATAATTCAGTATTTTTATTATATTCAAGCGGTAAACTTTTTGCTTTATATGGTTCCATTTTATACCTCCATTATAAATATATAATATCACATTTTTATAAAAAAATATACATAATCATTTAAAAATATGTATATTTTGTTTATTTGAAGTAAAAAAAAATAATTAAGTTCTGATAAAACTTAACCATTCTAGTTTGAAGAAATAAGATTACAATCGTTATAAATAGTTTTTCTATTATAATATTCTAAATATTATCAGTATTTAGCGTAATCCCTTATCTTTTAGAGTTTCTTTCTCAATGACATATCATCGTCCATGGTAGATAAGAATTATTATTTCTTATTTAAAGAAATATAATTATTAATATTTACAAGCAAGTTAATACTAGTAAATATAATAATGTTAAATAAATTTTTTTCACCATTATATTAAATATAAATAAATCAATTTAATATAAATATTTAAATTTAAACTAAATGTCTATTATATATATTTAATATCTATTGAACAATATTATTTTAACAATTTATATAAAAATTGTCAATATATGGAAATAAACATGTGTAAACTAATAAGGATTTGGAAAATCTAAAAGACCATATCCTTCACCATCTATCCAATATATTTTTTTATTTTTAACTTTAAAAGAATATATAATTTTATATTTAATACTTTGATCATTTTTATAAAAAAATGTAATAGTAGTTTTTCCATTCTTATTTGGAATAAACTTCCAATAATTTTTATCAGATTCTTGCAAAGATAAATTATCATTATTTAGATTATACTCCCAATGATAATCCTCATCATTAAACTCATACTTAATTGAGATTGAGTCATTATAAACACCTAAGTATGGATTATAAAATAAAATAAATAACAATAATATAAAAGTTATTCCAAAAATTATATAATATCTCATAATTCTCCTTATACACAAAAAGCAACCAGTCCTGATAAAACTTGATTGCTTTGAGTTTCCGAAAAAAAGATTATAATCATTTATATTAAAGCATATAACTTTAATATAAATACATTCTAAATATTATCAGTATTTAGCATAATCCCTTATCATTTTGAGTTTTACTTTCTCAACGATATATCATTTGTCCTTGGTAGATAAGTTATCTATATCTTAAACTAATAAGAATATTTATTTAATTATTAAATCAAAAATGTAAATAATTAATTAATTACCAATAAGTTAATATTAATAATTAATTTATTTTATTTACTATATATAAACTAATCAAATAATTACGATATATATATAAGTAATAATTTAATATTATTTATATACAAGAAAATGTAATTATTGTAATTATTTATATAAGAATAAATAATTAGAAAATAATAATTGATATATAAATATAAGTAATAAATTAATATTAATTATATTATATATAATTATTATAATAATTATTTAAATATAAATAATATAACTGAAACAAAATATAAATTAATAACTAATAAATTAATATTAATAATTAAATTATACAAATCAATAATATTATTTAAAATAATTAAATAAAAATATAGATTTTTTCACCAAAATAATTAATTAATATAAATATTGTAAATAATTAAATTCACAATATGTTATATCTTTAATTATCTATTGGACAATTATATTGTACCAATCTTTTAATATCGTGTCAATACTTTTTTAAAAAAAAGAATAATTTTTTAAAAATTATTCTTTTCCTAATAAAATACTCTTGTTTTTATAATTTGTATAAAATAAATCTTTGCTTCTTTCTGAGTTGGGATTTATTAAAAATTTTTTATAAATTTCTTTTAATTCTTTATTATTATAAGAAAATCTGTTTTGACTATTTTTATCTAAATTATAGACTTTTTCATTAATGTTTTGTATTAGTCTATTATGATCTTTATGATCGTATATTACTTGTCCACCACCATTAATGCATCCTCCTTTACAATATGATACATCTATCAAATGATAATGTTTATACAAATCATTTTCTAATAATTTTTCTAAACTTAACATATCAGATACAACCGCAATTTTCATTTGAAAATTACCCATTTTAATTGTTGCTTCCCTTATATCTTCGTTACCCCTTAATTCATATATATCAATTTCATTCTTGCTCAAATCTCTTTTATTAATAATTCTATAAATTGTTCTTATTAGAGCTTCTGAATGTCCCCCTGATACACTTAACATATATCCACTTCCGCTAGTTTCTCCAATAATATTATCATAATCGCTATTTTCTATAGTTTTAAAATCTATTTCTTCATCAGAAATTAATAAAGATAATTCATTAGTAGTTAAATAATAGTCTGTTTTTAGGTTATTTTCTTTTTTTGATAACTTATATGCAGAACAATTAGAAATGGACACAGTTATTATTCTATTTACATCAAATCCTTTTTTGTCACTAAAATATTTTTTAATAATTTCATTTTCCATTTCTATTGGTAACTTGCATGTAGATATATTATTTAGCAATTCTGGATGATATATTTCAGCATATTTTATCCACGAAGGACAAGATGAAGTAAATAAGGGCATTTTTTCTCTTTTGCTTAATCTTTCTATAAATTCAGTCGCTTCTTCTAACACTAATAAATCTGATCCAAAAGATGAACTAAAAACATAATCAAATCCTAATTTTCTTAAAATTCCAATTGTCTTTTTTTCGGCAATTTTTATATCTTCAATATTATATAACTCAGCATATGAAAAAAATACTGCGGGTGATAATATTGCAACTACAATTTTTTCATTTTCGTCCATTATTTGTTTAACTTCTCTATATTCCTTTTTAATAGTTAATGCTTTAGTTGGGCAATTTAGTACACATTGACCACAACCAGTACATATTGGATTTTTACATTTGTTTAAATCATATGATAAATTTGCAATACTTTCACACACTTTTTTACATTGACCACAATTAATACATTTTTCACCATTTTTCTCAATTATATAGTTTTCATCACTAATTTGAATAAATTTATCATTTTCATTTTTATTAATAATCTTTGATTTATTTGTTTCTATTACTTCTTCTAACACAGAATCTATTATTGCATCTATTTCATTTTTTGTAATTTCACTAACTACATGAACTCTTTCTGAACCACATTTTGGACAATTCAAAACTATTTCATCTACATCAAAATTATATTTGCAATTATCACAGATATATTTTTTCATTTTTTCACCTATTATCAATTATATCATAGTTTTTATATATTAGTTAATACTTATCAATTTCTAAATCAAATTTAGATAAGATATCATATTCTTTTTCTTTTGCTGATAAAAATATTACAAGAATATTATTAAGCTATAAAGCCACCTATTTATGGCTTAATAACATCCATAATAATTATATCAGTTTGTGTATTTTTATTAACAACTTCTATACCATTTTCAGTATCTATTATTTTCTTTAAAAAAGTCTTTTATTACATACCTAATTATTTTTTCTTTGTTTACAATTAATACTTTCATAGTAGCAACTCATAATTAATATAATATTTAAATATTTAAATATAAAATATTAGTAAAAAAGAGTTTTTTAATTAAAACTCATTTTTATAATAATTTGTACAATTAAATCCATTACATTTTAATTCATAAAAATCTATTATTTTTCCATTCTTACTTATTATTACCTTTGGATATACATTATTGTAAAAATTAATATCATTTAACACTTTATCATTTAAAGTGTTTAAATATTTTATTAATTTTTCATTTAATTCCTCTACATCAAAATAATAAACATCCTCTGTGGTTGAAATCCATTTTTCCATTACATCTAAAGAAAGAGCACAATCTACACTCGTACACTTATTACCAATAAATACTATTTTTGAGTAGTTTTCACTTTCAACAATTTCTTTTAGTTTTGATTCGTTTATTTTAATAAATTCTTTAGCTTGTAATTTTTCCTTTTTATATTCAACTATACTTTTACCATAATATGTTTCAAATTCATAATTAATAGATTCATCTAATGAATTAAAAAAAACGTTAACTTTATTATCAATAAGCAAATTTATATTATTATCATTAATTTTTAGTATTTTAATTTTTTTATTACAATCTAACACAATACTATTATCTTTTTTATTAAAAAAATATGAATTACAATTATTATAATCTTCACTTATTGAACTGTTAGTTGGCCTATTATATATAATTGTGTTTTTATCAATAATTAAAGTATCATAATAACCTGTATTATAATTGTATTTATACCATACTTTATTATATATATCTTCATTAATCGTTCTAGAACTAAACCTGATATATTGAAACAATACAAATAGTATTATTATAATCATTAAAATAATTGCATTTTTAATATTCTTATTTTCCATATTTATATGATAACAAAAAAAATATTGTTTTTCAATTATTTGTTAGTATTTGAATAATAATTAAACTCTATTATTTCTCTAGATACTATGTCTAATTCATCATCTAATTCTTCATCTAGCACCTCATCTATTAAATATATAAGTTCATTAATACTTCCACAATCATTAGGATTTATTCCATTTCTTAAAAGAACTTCTACTTGATAGTCAGATAAAAATATACCTTTTTTTATTTCTTTATGCATATATTTTTGACTTTGTAAATCTTCAATATTTATTTCTTGATTATTTATTTTCATAATTCACCTCAAAAATAAAAAATCACTATTAATCAGTGATTCCATATTTATCTTTGAATTTTTGTACATTTCCAGTTTTAACTGTTTTAAATTTACCTGTATAAAATGAGTGACATTTATTGCAAGATTCTAATTGAATTTCACTTTTAGTTGATCTAACTTCAAATTCATTTCCACATGCACATTTAACTTTACAAGTTTTTAATTCTGGATGAATTCCCTTTTTCATATTTTATCCTCCTCGCCATAACTAATTGATAGTTATAGAAATAACTTCATGAGTATTATACATATTTTTCAAAATAAAATCAAGCATTATTTTACATTCGACTTATTATTTTTATAAATAATAGTTGCATTTTCAATATTGATAGTGTTATTACAGTAATTTATAATAATCACATCTGCAAATGATATTTTCTTAATAATATTTATTAGTTTTTGTAAATTACTTATCTCAATATCATTTAAATTATTTCTTTTAATACACGTAGATTTATTAGCAGTTATATAAATAGTACTTGATGAATTTATTAATTGATTAAGATATTTTTTATTATTTTTAATGGTAATATAGTCATTTAATTTAATACTATTTATTAATTCTTTATAAGTTATATTATCATATAAAAAATAATCAATATTATTATTTTTTAATAAAAGTTTTTCTTCGCCAATTACGAGAATTTTTTCTGTTTTTTTAAATGAACATTTGTATATTGATAAACTAATTATAATTGCAAATAAAAAAATAACTAGTATTTTTTTCTTCATGAATTATCACCTAGTAAATATTACTCAGTTATTTTTATTTTAGCACCAATATTTTGCAGCTTAGTAGTTAAATGACTATAACCTCTTAAAATAACATCACAATTATCTATTATAGTTGTTCCTTCAGCTATTAATCCAGCTATTAAGAGAGATGCTCCACCTCTTAAATCTGTTGCTATTACATTTGTTCCCTTAAGTTTTCTTGGACCTTTAATTTCCAATTTATTGAGCGTTAATATATTAGTAATAGCTCCCATTCTATTTAAATCATATGTGTTTTTAAATCTATTTTCATATAGTGTTTCCTCAACAATTGATTTTCCTTTTGCTTGTGTTAGAAGAGTTGTAATTGGTTGCTGTAAATCAGTAGGAAATCCAGGAAAAACTAATGTCTTAATCTTTGTAGGCTTAATATTATCACATTTTGAAATAGTCATAGTATCACCTTTAATTGTATAAGATATTCCTATTTCTTTTAATTTCATTAACAAAGCCTCAATGTGTTCTTTAATGATACCTTTTATTTTTAAGTTTTTTCCAAGTAAAGCTCCCATTATTATATATGTCCCACTTTCAATTCTATCTGGAAAAACTTCAATTACTGCGTCTGTAGTCTTTTTTGTGCCAACAATCTCTATTCTTTTTGTACCTGCACCTCTAACTTCTATACCCATATTAATTAAAAATGATGCAACATTTACAATTTCTGGCTCCATTGCTGCATTTTCTATTACTGTTGTTCCTTCTGCTCCTGTAGCAGCTAACATAATATTAATCGTTGCTCCTACGCTTGGAAAATCAAAATAAATTGTCTTGCCAACTAATTTTTCAGCAGTAATTGTATATCTATTTTTTACTATTTCAACTTTTGCTCCAAGTTCTTCAAACCCTTTTATATGAATATCTATTGGCCTTGCTCCAATATTACATCCACCAGGGAATGATATTTCAACACGACCATATTTTGCAAGTAAAGCTCCCATAAAATAGTAAGATGCTCTCATTTGAACACTTAACTCTTCAGGAATTGGAATATTTTTCATTTTTGATGAATCAATATATAAAGCATCATCTTTTTGTTCTACTTTACAATTTAATAATTTCATTATTTCTATTAAATAGTCAATATCTTTTATTTCAGGTACATTATATATTATACTTTTTTTATTAGCTAGAACAGCAGCTGGCAATAAAGCAACAGCACTATTTTTAGCTCCACTTATTTTAATCTCACCAGATAATAGATTTTGACCTTCTATTGTTATTTTTGACATAATTCACCTAAAAAGCCTTTCTAATTATAATATACTATTAAAAGTAATAATAATCAATGAATTATGTCTTTTTTTCTATTTATTTTTACACTAAAATATATTCTTAATTATTTCTACTATCTTAAAGCTATACTTATCTTTAGAATTATTTTTTTCATAATCTAAAAGACATAATGATGGGTATAATACGCAAAAATAATTATCACCTTTTCCATTGCCAATTTCAATCACTAGTGATTTGTATAAACCTTTTTCATATTTTTTACCTCTATATATTTTTTCAGGTATTTCATTTAATCCATATGATATATTAAAACTTTTATTATAATTATGTGACTCAAATAGATTATTAATCTTATCTTCTATTGTTTCTAAATTTTCATATATATTTTTTTCTGCCTCATTTATACTACTTTTTTTATTAAAAACTATACTTGATAATTCATTAACAACTTTCTCTTTCATATAAATATCTTCTATTGAATTGCTATTTGCTATAACTCTAAATCTTATTGAGTCCTCCGTTATATTATATTCATTATAATTAATTAAGTACATTAGTACAAATAAACTTACTATAATTAAATATTTTTTCATTAAAAAACCAACCTTTCAATTTAATAATGGTTGATTTGTTTAATTATTATTCACTTTTAATAAAAATATATCTATCTTTGCCCGAATAGTCTTTTTCAATTCTAATTATTGATTTTGGTAAATAAAGTTTAACTAATTGTTTTATTTCATTTGCTTGCTTATATCCTATTTCAAATGCAATTATATATTTTGAATTTAAATTATTACTAATTCTTTTTAATATTTCTTCATAATAATATAGACCTTTGTTTTCAGCATATAAAGCAAGATGTGGCTCATACAATTTAACTGTATCCATTATTTCTTCATCATGAGAGATATATGGTGGATTACTTATTATTAAATCAAACTTTTCATCTATTCCTTCTAACATATTATTATTAATAAAATTAATTATCACATTATTCTCATTTGAATTTTTTTGAGCAGTCTTTAATGCTTCTTTAGATATATCAATGGCTGTAACATTTGCATTTAATTCTTTTTTTAGGGTTATAGCTATTGCTCCACTACCTGTTCCTAAATCTAAAATATTAATTTTTTGATTATCAAATATTTTTTTAACATATTTTATTGTCTTTTCTACTAATAATTCTGTTTCATATCTCGGTATTAATACATTTTCATTAACATACAATTTATATCCATAAAAATTAACATACCCAATCAAATATTGGATTGGGTATTTTTTTAATAGTTTATTATAATCAGATTCTATATTCTCACTTACTTTTAATAATTCATCAATTTCAGTTTCAGATATACCTAATTCTAACAATTTATCCTTCATGTTCTTCCAAACGCATTCTCTCATCTTCAGCAATTAAAGACTCTATCAAATCTTCCAAATCACCTTCCATTATTTTATCTAAATGCATTACTGTATAATTAATTCTATGATCAGTTAATCTATTTTGTGGATAATTATATGTTCTAATTTTTTCAGATCTATCTCCTGTACCAATTTTACTTCTTCTCTCATTACCTAATTTTTCATCTTGCTCTCTTTGTTTTAAATCATAAAGTCTAGTTTTTAAAATTTGTAAAGCTCTTTCTTTATTCTTTATTTGACTTCTTTCAACTTGGCAATAAACAACTATATTTGTTGGTATATGAGTAACTCTTACAGCAGAATCTGTTGTATTAACACATTGTCCTCCTGCACCACTACTTCTTGTAATATCAATTCTAATATCACTATCTTTTATTTCAATATCTATTTCTTCTACTTCAGGCATTACTAAAACAGTAGCAGTTGATGTATGTACTCTACCAGCTGACTCAGTTTCAGGTACTCTTTGAACTCTATGCGCTCCACTTTCATATTTAAGTTTAGAATATACTGCTTCACCACTTAACATAAACTCAATTTGGGCATATCCTCCACTTTCACCTTCTACAGCATGTGTAACTTCTAATTTCCATCCTTGCTTTTCAGCATATTTAGAATACATTCTAAACAAATCACCAGCAAAAATATTTGCTTCGTCTCCACCTGCCGCTCCTCTGATTTCCATAATAACATTTTTTTCATCATTTGGATCTTTTGGTAAAAGCATTATTTTTAATTTATTTTCTAATTTTTCTTTTTCTTTATGTAAATTTTCTAATTCTTCTAATGCAAATTCTTTCATATCCGCATCTTTTGACATTTCTTTAGCTGCTTCAATATCATCTAAAACTGTTTTATATCTTTTATAAGTTAAAACTGTTTTTTCAATTGAGTTCTTCTCTTTAGAAATTTCCTGCATTTTTTTATAATTTTCATATACTTCTGGTTTTAATAGTTCTTCTGCTAGTAAATTATATCTTTCTTCAACAATTTCTAGTCTTTCTTTCATATTTCCTTCCTTTCATACTTTTAAATACTAAAGAAGTAATCTACATATCAATATCGTCTTCATATCCTTCATCTACAATAACTAGATCTTTTAAATCATCTTCTTCTTTATCATCATCCATTTCATCTAATTCATCATAGTAATCATTATCTTCTTCATCTTTTTCTAATTCTTCTTCTGGTAATATTTCATCATCTAATTCATCTTCTATTTCTTTTATACTGATTTCTGCAGTATGATTTTCTCTTAAATCCCAATACCCCTTTTCTAATTGAATAAATCTTTTTTCAGTAGCAAGTAATGCAAAGAAGTCTCCTATTTGATTTTCAAAAGCATTTTCACCTAAATTTAATGTATCACAAATAATTCTAAAGATATCATTAATTTTCATCTTTTTACCTTTTTCTTTTAATATAATGTAAGCTATGTCATCAAAAGGTAAAGTTTCTAGTTCATCAACACTTATTGTTTTAAATTTCATTTTATGTGGGCCTCCTCAAGACTCGCGTCTTCTTCCATTAAAATTATACTTTTTTTTTATAATAAATCAAGTATTTTTTATATATTTGATTACATAATAATATAGGGTGTATAACTTATGAAAAAAATTATTTTTATTACTAAATTATTAATCTTAATATTTTTCACTATTATTATAGTTTGTCTAGCTCTTTATGTATATGCTTTTATCACACCAAAGTTTAATATTAATATTGCAGATAGTATTATATATTATGATAAATATGGTAATAATATATTTGAAAAAAATAATAATAATTATGTTAAACTTGATGAAATTAGCGATAACGTAAAAAATGCAATAATTTCAATAGAAGATAAAAATTTTTATCATCATAATGGTTTTGATATACCTAGAATAGTAAAAGCAATATTTGTTAATTTATCAAGCAGAGAAATTAAACAAGGAGCATCAACTATTTCTCAACAATATGTTAAAAATTTATATTTGTCTTTTGATAAAACTTGGAAAAGGAAGATAGAAGAAGCACTAATTACTATTGAATTAGAAACTCACTATTCAAAAGACGAAATACTCGAAGGATACTTAAATACAATAGATTTTGGGGCTGGAAACTATGGAATAAAAAAAGCTAGTAATTATTATTTTAATAAAGAGCCAAAAGATTTAACATTAGAGGAAGCAACTATTTTAGTTGGAATACCAAAAAGTCCTAATTACTACAATCCAATAACAAATTATAACAATGCCAAAAAACGTCAAAAAGATGTATTAAATAGTATGTATAAAAATAAATATATTAAAAAAAAGGATATTGATGATATCTATAATAAAAAATTATCCTTTTATGGAAAATATGAAAAATCAGAACTATCTAGTATCTATTATTATAGAGATGCTGTGTTAAATGAAATGTCAAATATTAAAGAAATACCAAATTCATTAATTAATATTGAAGGACTGAAAATATACACAAATTTAGATTTAGATGTACAAAAATTATTAGATAAAAATATTACTAAGGAAATGAAAGATACAAAAATGCAAGTGGCATCTTTAGTAATAGAATCTAAAACTGGTAAAATAATTTCTTTAATTGGAGGAAAAGATTATTCAATATCACAATATAATAGAGCTACACAATCTAAACGACAAGTAGGATCTACAATCAAACCTTTTTTATATTATGCTGCACTTGAAAATGGATTTACGCCATCATCTACCTTTTTAAGTGAAAGAACAACTTTTAACTTAAGTGATGAAACTTATTCTCCAAAAAATGCGAATAATGTATATGCTAATAGAAATATATCAATGTTAAGTGCAATTGCCTATTCCGATAATATTTATGCACTAAAAACTCATCTATTTTTAGGAACTGAAATGCTTAGTAAAACTGCAGAAAGAGTTGGAATTAAGACAAAAATTCCTAATATAGCTTCTTCAGCATTAGGAACTACAGAAATTAATATAATTGATTATAGTAATGGCTTTATTACTTTATCAAATGAAGGGAAGCACGAAGAACCTCATATAATTGAAAAAATTACAGATAGTAATGGTAATATTTTATACGAATATAAATATAAAAATGAATATATATTAAATAATAAATATGTCTATATATTAAATAATTTATTAACTTCAACATATGACTATAATTTAGTAAATTATACCTCTCCAACACTTATAAGTATTTCTAATATTTTAGATAGTAAGTATGCAGTTAAAAGTGGAAGTACAAAAACTGATTATTGGACAATTGGATACAATAATGATTATTTAGTTATGGTATGGAATGGAAATGATAATAATGATGATGTAAAACCTTCTGAATCTAAAATATCTAAAAAAATATGGGCTAATACTATAATAAACATTAACGGTAATAATAAAGGGTGGTATGAAATACCAAACGGAATAACTATAGACGAAATAGATACAATAAGTGGCGATTCAAAATATAATGGCTATATATGTTATTATGAAAGAGGTACAGAACCTAGCTACAATAATGATTTTAATTTCTTTAATTCTTTTAATTAATAAAAAAATCTACACAGATGTGTAGATTTTATAATTTTTTTTATTCTTAATTTTTATTCTTCTATTTTTGTTCCACAATTACCACAAAATTTTCCAGTAACCATTTCATGACAATTTGGACATTCTTTTCCAGCTGGTTTATCTTCTTTTGTTTCCTCAACTGCTGGTTCTTCTTTTACTTCTGCAACTGGAGTTTGTTGTGGAGTTACTACTCCTCCAAATATACTACCCATTTCTGGTTGTTGATTTTGAGGATTGTATAATCCTTCTCCACTGTTGCCTTGATTAATAGCGTTCATCATATTTCCTGCTGCTTGGCCAGCCATATTCATTCCCATGAATCCCATCATTGCACCATTTGCATTTGATGCTGCATTTCTCATAGCATCAGCAGAAGCAGAAGCCATTAAACCAGATTGTAGACTTTGATTTGAGAATATAGTAGCCTCATCAATCTTATTAACTTTAGTCATAGATTCATCTGTTAAGTTAATATCTCCAATTGCTACATCAGTAATTTCTAAACCATAATTTTGTCTCCATGATTCATCTAAGCATGTATTCATTTCATTTGAGATATCACCATTATATAAATTTATATCTCCAAATGAAACTTTATTTTTTCTCATTACTACAGATATTGCTTGAGTTACTTGTTCAACAAATTTATTTTGTAATTGAGTCCCTATTATTTCTTCATAAGTAACAGTATCTGCTGGATGAGCACCTATTACATTATTAACTAATAAAATTGGATCAACAACTCTAAATGCATATTCACCAAAGAATGTAACTTCTAACATTCCGTATTTTTCATCAGTTATTTTCTTTGGTTGTGGTGAACCAAATTTATTACCTGTTATTGTAAGTAAATTTACATAGTAAACTCTTTGATCTTTAGCAGTTTGACCTCCATAAGTAAAACGTTTACCAATAGTTTTAAAAGTATCTATAATGCCTTTTCCTAAACCACCAGTAAAAATACTTGGTTCACTACTTGTATCAAAATAAAATGTTCCAGCTTCAGCAGTAAATTCTTTAATTTCACCATTGTCAATAATCATCATTGCCATTCCTTGTGGAACTACAATAGTGCTTCCATTAGAAATAATGCCATCAGATGGATTCTTATTTCCTACTCCATGATTGATAATTCCTCTTTGAATAAGTACATTTTTGGCAATTGTTGGACAATTGACAAATTCTTTAAATTGATCTCCTAGAGCAGTACTTGCAGCATTGGATAATGCTTTAATTAATCCCATAAATCATACCTCTTTTCTATATACTATCTATAGTATAACATTATTTTTAATTCTAGTAAAATAATTTTTATGATTTCATGTAAATAAAAATAAGAACACTATTAAGCGTTCTTATCAATTTCTATAATAATCTGATATTTGTCAGGTAAATCTACTTCATGTTTTCTAACTAGAGGACTATTAATTGAATAAATAAATTCTCTTATTTCAGATACCATTTTTGGTAAACTTGGAGTAAATTTATCTTCTAAATTTACTTTTTCCATTGTGTTTTCTATTGTTGATTTTTCTTTATTATCTTCAGGTTTTTCTTCTATTTCTTCCATATGATTTCCTAAATCAACAAAATCAAAATTATTATTTTTTAAGTCATTATTAATTATATTATCATAATAACTCTCTTGTTTATTTTGTATTTCCTTTTCTATTTTTTTAATATTATCTTCAAATCTCATTTGAAAAGGATTCATTTCTTCTTTTTGTTTTTCATCATTATTATCATTCGAATTATCTTCATGAATAATAAATTTTGGCTTTTTATCTTCTATAGTTGATATTTCATTATTTTCTATAAATTTCCTAATTCCTTCAGGAATATCATCCTCTATAGAATTTTTATTTAGTATTTTACTAATTTCTTCTTCTGTTTGTCTTACTGTTAATTTTTCACTTATAATTCTATTTAGTAATTCTATTTGCTTCTGTGAATCATTTAAAGAAAGTAAACTTCTAGCATGTCGTTCTGAAATTTTATTATATAATAAAGCATCTTGTACCTTTTTTGGTAAATTTAATAATCTAATTTTATTTGCTATTGAAGATTGACTAACTCCTAACTTATTAGATATTTCATCTTGAGTAAAACCTCTATCAATTAATTTTTTAAATGATTGAGCTTCCTCAATAACTGTTAGATTCTTTCTTTGTAAGTTTTCAAGTAAAGCTATTTCAGCACTAGTATTATCATCAGTATTATTTATAATTGCAGGTATAGTTTTTAACCCAGCTAAAACAGAAGCTTTGTATCTTCTTTCACCAGCTATTATTTCATACTTGTCTCCTATTTGCCTTAATACTATTGGCTGTATCACTCCATATTTTATTATTGATTCAGATAAATCATTTAATTCTTTCTCATCAAAAGCAAGCCTTGGTTGAAATCTATTAGGCAAAATATCTTCTATTAAAACATTTACTATTTTATCTTTAAACTCATTCATATTCTTTTTTCCTTACCCTAATCTAAGTTTATTTTAATTCATTTTAATTTTTTTATCAAGTAAAATTAAGATATTTACATAAACAAATAAAAATATGAGAATTATCTCATACTTTCTTTTTTTATTATATTATATTCTCTTGGATATTTAATAT
>CAMKNB010000017.1 GCA_946414095.1 uncultured Mycoplasmatota bacterium | reverse complement strand
CATGGAATGCAGAAAAACATTTCACTTTTTGTACTTCCTAATTCAGCTGGATTCTTTTAAATGTATATAGCTAAAAATGAGTCAAAAATCATTTATTTAGCTTATCAGGGTATCTAAAAAGGTATCTAAAGCTCACCTAAAAAATGTAATTTATCTTGTTTTTAATAGCAAAATATTATGTACAAATATTAATTATGCTACTTAAAATAAAATTTAATTATTTCATTGATTCTTTCACTATTATCATGTTCCTTGATTAAGGAAATAATAATATCTGTATTTACTTCTTTTAAATAATATTTATTATATAATTCTTTTAGGAATAAATTAAATTTATCATCACCCATTGCGATTCTTAATTCTTGTAAAAATAGATAAGCTTCTTCATATTCAGTTTCCCCATAATTTTGTTCTTCTGAATAGTTATCGGGAGTTGTATTTAAAAATTTATCTTTGTAATCTTCTCTAGCCGTTTCAATTAATTCATCTCTTGATTTAATATTATCTTCAATCGAAGGAGCATATTCATCTATTTCTCTTAAATATTTATGTGCCTCTCCATCATATAAGCCAAATAATTGTCTTTCTAAATAAGTTGTGAAACCTTCATCAATCCATGCTTCCGAATATTCATTATTACCAACAGCAGCATAAAACCATTGATGCGCTATTTCATGAGATAATCCATCACTTAAGCTCCATGCATCCATTAGTGTTCCATCGTAAAATGAAGTTGCATTAGTCATTATTAAACCTGGATATTCCATTCCACCATAACCAAAACCAAACAAAAGTGGTGTAACATCTAATTCTTCATAAGGATATTTACCAATATTATTTGTATAAACTTTAATAGCATCTTTAATAACAAGTTCTGTTAATTTTCTATATTTATCAGTATATTTACTTTTTAAATAATAATTATTAATTTTAATTCCTTCTACTTCAAAAGTATCTTTTTCCATCATATTAGTTACTACTATTGCTACATCACGAATATTATTAGCTGTTATTTTAGTCACTAAATCACTTGTTTCTTCCTTGCCTGTCGCAATTACCAAATAATCTTTTGGATGTTTGATTTCAATTTCATAATTAGCTAAATCATAACTTCTACTTTCTCCATCATCAAAATATGGACTTAATATCCATTCACCATTTTTATTATCAGCTAAATATGGAAAGCAAAAAGAAAGAGCATAAATATATCCATCTTTTCTTCTAACATACCCAAAGCGATCTTGTCTATCTGGTATATCTGTCTTCATTTCTACTTTTAATTTAATAATATCATTAGGTTTTAACAATTCATTTAATTTAACTTTAATAATACTTTCTTTTTCAATTTTATACTCTAATTGTTGTTCATTACTTTTTATACTTATAATATTACTTTTTTGCTTGTCATTATTATAATTCTTTTTATTATATGCATGAATAGATGGTGTCATATCTCTTATGATAATTTCATCAATACTTTCGTAGGTATCATTTTTAATTTCAATTTCTACTTCTTCCATTAATGATTTCATATTGATATCTAAATCTAATTTCATGTAATAAGATATTGCATCAATCTTATTACTATTTATATCTGGTATATTGTTATCTTTTATACCATTATTTTTATTACATACTAAATATAAACCAATAGCTATAATAATTAATAAACAAATGCTTAATACTATTTTCTTTTTCATATATCCCTCTTTCAAGAATATTATACCACAATTTCATTAATTATTTTGCTCGTAAAATTACTATTTTACGATTAAAAAAGATGTCTTTTAAACATCCTTCTTTTCTAAAACTATAACTGTTTCCACATGGGTTGTATCAGTGTCAGTGCTAAGTGCTCTAACCTTGTTTCAGTATCAGGAATATTTCCTAGCTATGAAACTACCATAGTTGTTTGCGTATTAGTGCTAAATCCTAATCCAGTTTAATGTCTTTGTCATCAATGTATTTATTCTTTGCATAAAATATAATTCCTTTTGCTTCATATTCTACTCTTTTTTTGGATTCAGGATTGTTTTCCCAATTGTTTTTTGATACTGAACTATTTTCATCATAACAATAACTATATTCAATCCATTTTGGCATATACCTACTGAGTGTAAGACTCAGTCTTTGAATATGAAATGGCGAAGATACAACTATTAGTCTTTTTATATTTTGTAATAGAAATTTTCTTTCTAACACTAACATTGAACACAAAACATTCTCGGTAGTATTATTAGACTCTTCTTCTGTTAATATTGCTTCTTCAGGAACTTCTAAAGACAATGCTTTTTCTTTCATTATTTTAGCTTCTGGTATTGTTCCATTTTTTCCTTTACCACCAGTAAACAAAATGTATTGGGCTCTTTTATTTTTATATAGTTCAATAGCTAAATTTAACCTTTCATCAAGATCATACTTACTACCAAAAACCCATATACAATCTCCTTTTTGACTGTCATCTTTCGGAATATCAAAAAGTATATTATTTATATCTTTCTCACTTAAATTATTTTCATTTATTTTTGATAACAACATTTTTATTATCTCCTTTCTAAAACTGCGATGGATTCACAATGTTTTGTTCTTGGAAACATATTTGTATAAGATAAATCTATTAATTCATATTTATTTAATAAATCTATATCTCTTTTTAGTGTATTTGGATTACATGATATATATACTATTTTATTAGAACCTGAATTATTTAAATAATCAATAACATCTTTTGATAATCCATTTCTAGGAGGATCTACAATAATAGAATCAAATTTTTCTTTAATATTTTTAGCATCATCACATATAAATTCAATATTATTAATATTATTTATTTTTTTATTTATATTTGCATTCTTAATTGAACTTTCATTTATTTCCATGCCTACTATTTTATTAAAATTATTACTCATCCATATTCCAATAGTACCAGTACCACAATATAAATCAAGTAAACTATTAGAAGTACCAATATAAGATTTAGCTTTATCATATATATTGGTCATACCTTCTCTATTTATTTGATAAAAAGATTCAGGATATATTGAAAACTTATAATTATTTATTTCATCTATTAAATATTTTTCACCATTAATATAATTATTATTTATATAAAGACTATCACAATCAATACTAAAATTACTTATATTGCCAATTATATTAATCATTATTTTATCATTAATACATCTAATCATTATTTCATTAATATTTTTTAAATTCATTTTAGATAATTCATCTATTTTAAGATTAATTTTAGGGTTTAATAAATTACAATGATTAATTATACATAATTCATGTGTTTTATCGTTAAAATAGCCTAATTTACCCTTTATAATATGTAATACAACTTTATTTCTATAATTTAGTTCATTATTTATATTTAAATACCCTACTTTTCTATTAAATAATTTTTCTAAATAATTAGTTTTAATCTTAATTTCATTTTCAAAAGTAGTATGTAAAAAATTACATCCTCCACATTTATTATAATATTTGCACACTGGATTAACTCTCTTATTACTTTTAGAAATGATATTAATTATTTTACCTTTCATATAATTTTTATTATTTTTTATTATTTCTATCTCTATTTCTTCATTTAAAAGAGCATTTTTAATAAAAATTATTTTATTATCAATTTTAGCAATTCCATTACCAATATTATCTTCATCTATAATTTTAACAATATATCTTTCATTCAAATTCATTTTAACACCACATAAATTATATCAAATAAAAAGATAGTTTTAAACTACCCTTTTCTTAATTCATCAAATATTGAAGTTCCGAGTCCTAAATCATTTTTAATATTGAAATTATCTAGTATAGTAGCGCCTATATCTGCTAGTGTTTCTCTATCACTAAGCATTTTTCCTTTTTTAAATATTGGACTGTATATTAAAATAGGCACCATTTCTCTTGTATGATCAGAACCTTTATATGTAGGATCACATCCATGGTCTGCAGTTATTATAACTAAATCATCTTTTTTAAGGTTTTTTATAAATATTGGTAAATAGTAATTAAACTCTTCCAGTGCTTTTAAATAACCTTCTCTATCTCTTCTATGCCCATATAAACTATCAAAATCATTAAAGTTTGCAAAAAGAAGTCCACTGAATTTGCCTTTAGCAAAATCAATTAATTTCATCATTGTATCTATATTACCATTAGTTTTAATTTTAACATTTATACTTTTATTATTAAACATATCAGAAATTTTACCAATTGTTATTGTATTAATTCCATTTCTATCAAGTAAATCAAGAGTATTAATCGGTGGATCTAAAGCAAAGTCACGTCTTTTACTTGTCCTTTGAAAAGCCCCCACTTTACCAGTAAAAGGTCTTGCAATTACTCTTGCTATTTTATATCCTTCATCATCTATGATTTTTCTTATTATTTTACATATATTATATAGTTCTTCAACACTAATTATGTCTTCGTGTGCTGCAACTTGAAGTACTGAATCACTAGATGTATAAACTATAACAGCACCAGATTTTATATGCATTTCACCTAAATCATTTATTATTTGCATTCCATCACTGGCAACGTTTCCAATTACTTCTCTATTAATAGCATGTTGTATTTTACTAATTAACTCAAGAGGAAAACCTTCTGGAAATAAATCATATGGTTTTGGCATAATAGCGCCCATCATTTCATAATGTCCATTTAGTGAATCTTTCACTGGGTTTTGAGTACTACATCTCATATAAAGTCCTCTTGTATTATCTTCTTCTTTACCAATTAATCTAGTTAGTCCCAATTTTTCAAGCACATCTAAATTATAATTTTCTTTTATTGTATGTAAAAGAGTATTGGCACCTTCATCACCAAATTTATAAGCATCCTTAGCTCCACCTATTCCAAGACTATCTAATACTACTAAAAAAACTCTATTAAACATAATTTACTCCTTTTTGCTTCTATTAAAGTATTCGTTATAGTTATTTTTTATAAAATTATTTGCTAAATGCGTATATATTTCAGTTGTAACAACATTTTCATGACCAAGTAATTCTTGAACACTTCTAATATCTGCTCCACATTCAATCATATGTGTTGCAAAACTATGACGAAGTACATGAGGTGTTATTTCTTTATCAATTCCTTGTTTCTTTGAAATTTCACCTATCATTTTATAAAGACCTTGCCTTGTAATTCTCTTACCATGATTATTCAAAAATAATGCATCAGTTGGTTTTTGATTTTTTACAAAAAGTAATGGTCTATATTTATTTATATACATTTCTAAAAAATTAACTGCTATTTTAGATAAAGGAACAATTCTTTCTTTACTTCCTTTTCCATAAACATTTACAACCATATTATTTAAATCAATATTATTTAAATCTAAATTAATAAGTTCACTTGCTCTAAGTCCAGTTGCATATAATACCTCAAGCATTGTTTTATTTCTATAATCAAATGCAGTTTCAAGCTTTATATCAAGTAATTTATCTACCTCTTCAATTGATAAATATTTAGGAAGGGTCTTTTTTCTTTTTAAACTTTCTATATCTTCAGCAATATTTACAAATCCTCTATAAATTGATAAATATTTATAAAACCCTTTTATACTAGCAATAATTCTATTAACTGAACTTTCATTATAACTAGGAAGAACATGTAAAACATAACTTTCAATATCTTTTTTAGATATATCTTCTATATCTTTATTTACAAACTCAAAAAAGAATCTAATATCTCTTATATAAGATTCTATTGTATTTTCTGAATAATTTTTATCTATTTTTAAATAATTACTAAAATCATCTAAAAATTCATTATTATCTATATCTATCATGTTTAAATTATACAACATTTTATAGAAGTTTACATAATAAAAAGCAATAGTTTTACATACTATTGTCTTTTTATTTTTTAACTACAAAGAATTTATTAATTACTTTGTCTAATTCATTTACATCAATTGGCTTAGAAATATAATCATCAAATCCTTGCCTTAAGTATTGTTCTCTAACACCGGTTATAGCATTAGCTGTAAGCATTATTATTGGAGGAATTTGATAGCCTTTAAGTCCTTTTAATGCTTTCATTAACTCTACTCCATCAATTTTTGGCATTATGTGGTCTAAGAATACAATATCATAATGTTCACCCAATTTAAACTTATTTATACATTCTTCTGGGTTTGATGAAACTTCAATATCAAAATTATATGCTTCTAGAAGTCTCTTAGTAACTTTAAGATTTAATTCATCATCATCAACAATTAATGCTTTAAGTCCAGTACAGTTAATTAAAACTTTATTAGTTTCATCTTCTATTTTTTGAGTTATATCACCCATAGGTGTTGAATCTACCACTACTTGAGGTATTTCAAAATAAAATGTTGAACCAGCCCCATACTCGCTTTCAAACCATATATCTCCACCCATTAATTTAGCATATTTTTTAGTAAGTACAAGACCCAAACCAGTTCCTTCAATTTCATTAGTTGTAGCTGAATCAAGTCTAGAAAATTTTTGAAATACTTTATCGTAATCTTCTTTTTTAATTCCAAATCCTGTATCAGATACTTTAAACTTTAATTTAATCGTTTTACTATTAATATCTTCTTTAGCAATTACCATTCTTATTCTACCTACTTCGGTATATTTAACTGCATTTGTAAGGACATTTAATACAACTTGAAATACCTTTGTAGCGTCCCCATATAATTTTGATGGTATTGTTCTATCTACATCTAAAATAAATTTAATATTTTTGCTTTCAAGTCTCGTTTCAACTATTCCACTCCAGTCAATAATATGGCTTGCAAGAGAATATTCTTTTTCTTCAAGAGTATCATTTCCAGTTTCAATTTTAGAAATATCAAGTATATTATTAATAATGTCAAGTAAGTTTTTACTAGATGATTTTATATGACCAATATCATTTAGTACTTTTTCTCTATCAAATTCTTTATCATTAATAATGGTTTCACTAAATCCAATAATAGCATTCATAGGTGAACGTATTTCATGTGACATATTAGATAAAAAGTCAGATTTAGCCTTGCTACTTCTATCGATAGTATATTTTAAAGAATCTATTTCTTCAATAAGCCTTAAATCAGGATTTTCAATTAAGAAATATAGTATAAATAATTGAAATGAAGTTCCCATTCCAATAAATAGTATCTTTGGAAATATTATTTGTAATGGTACGATAATTATTACTAATATTAATGTGGCCCAAATTGACCATTTTTCTCTTCTAGTTAATGTTTTCATATATATAAGTAATTTACTAACTAAAATACATGCTAAACATGAATAAATAACTACTTCAATAGCGGCAGCTCCAGGAATATAATTATAATTTTCCATAGTTAGTTCTTTAAAAGGTAATGCAAGGAACAATACAGTTGCAAATATTGTAATATATGTAAATAATCTTGGCTCAATATTGTCTTTAAGCATATCTCTAATGCTTTTATAATTTAGTTTTTTTAAATGAACAAATGAATAAATGTAGAACATATAGAAATATACAATTCCAGTTGTCCAAGTTAGTCTATTTGTTAGATTAATAACAAATTTACTACTCGTATTTTCAAAAATAATAGCAGTCAAAATCTCAAATAGTAGCATAACTATTTGATCGTATATTAAAAATTTATATGCTTTATTACTTAATCTAAAATTAAACTTTTTAGTATTATATGAAATAGTAAGTAATATTATAAATACTAAGCAACCAATTTCAAATATTACGCTTATTAACATATTAACTCCTTCTTATTTTATAAATATATTTCTTAATAATCTATTTAATTCATTTTTATTTATTGGTTTTGCAAGATAATCAGTAAATCCTGCATTCATGTATGTTTCTTTTACTCCTGTATATGAGTTAGCAGTTAAAGCAATAGTTGGTGGTAAATTAGATTTTATATTTCTTAGTTCTTGCAACGTTTCTATACCATCCATACCTGGCATCATATGATCTAAGAATATTGCATCATAATCAGTAACTTTAACTTTTTCAATACATTCATTTCCACTATTAGCCATATCTACATTAGCATTATAATCAACTAATAATCTTTTAATTAATTTTAAATTAAGCATATTATCATCTACAACTAAAATATTCTTTCCTTCTAAATTTATAATATCATTTTCGCTATTAGCAATCAGTGATTGTGATATGTCTCCTAGTGGATTAGGATCAACAACATTTTGTTCTATTTCAATATAATAACTTAAATTATATCTATCTTTATTTGTCATAAGTACTCTTCCATGTAACATATTTGCATACATTTTAGCTACAGACATACCTAAAAAGACATTATTTACTTTATTAATACTGTTATAATCATCATTTTGATAATATAATTTAAATTCATCTTCATCAATTTCACTATTTTCACTTTCAACAGTGGCAAGTAATAAAAATGAATTATCTCTATTTGTTAGTCCAACTTTAAAAGTTAATCCACCAGTGTTTGTATAATGTAATACATTTATAATTGCATTTGACAGTATTTTTAATACCTTAGTATAATCTCCTTGCAATTTTCTTGGTAAATTTTGGTCAGTAACTATTTGATATCTAATTTTTTCTGGATTAATTTTAGATAACACTAAATCATTTAACTCAATAAGTAGATTTTTTGTATCATATTCTTTATCTACAACTTCTTCTTTACCAGATTCAATTCTAGATAAATCTAAAATATTATTTATTAATTCTAACAAATTAACTGCTGCAATATGAATATTTTTGGTATCACTATTAACTATTTCTTTAGTTAAATCTTTTTCCCTAATAATTGCATCACTATATCCCATAATAACACTCATTGGTGTTCTAATTTCATGAGACATACTAGTTAAAAATTCTGTTTGTTCTCTATTTGCTTTTTCCGCTTCTTCTTTATTTTTTTCATGTTCAGCAAGTAATTTATTATCTTGACTCTCTATTGTAAAATATAATGTCATAAGTAATAAAACAAATTCAAAATTTTGATAATTTAAATCTAATTTATCATTTACCATTTGTAAAATAGTTATTGTAGTAATAACAAACAATGTAAATGTAACAGGCTTTCTTTGAGTCGAATTAACCAAGTCTTTTCTTATTACAAATGCATATACAATGGTACCAACAGTAATAGCCGCTATCATAAATCCTATATTAGTAGCATCTCCACTGAAAGAATAAATGTGATCTGAATAATCATATAAAGTAATTGGTAGTAAATTAGCTCCAATTAATGATATAAATGTTACACCTGAAAAAATATAAGCCAATTTTTTTCTTATACGTTTTTTTCTATCTTTTTCATTAATACTTCTAGTTCTTAGAATTAAAATATAATAAGTAAAACCAGACATCCAAATTATAATACCATTTAACCAAGCTCTGCAGAAGAAGATTGCTGTGCTAGTATGAATACCTTTATATAAAAAATATACATAAGTAAATTCAAAAATTATTAATATAAATATTAAAGCAAGTAATGACAAAAAGAATGTACTTTCTAAATTTTTAAAACGTTTTTTACTAAAATACATAATAACAATAAAAGAAGCAAAAAATAATGAACAAGCAGAAAAACCAATGCTAGCAAATAAATTGTTATTCATTATCTCACTTCCCTATTATGTATTCTTATTTCCTATCTTATACTATATTTAATTATATATTTTTTTTAAAATAAAGTAAAGTTATTTATCTTTAATTTTTATAATAATATTGATAAAATATATTTGGTGATGAATTATGGAATTACTTCAAAATAAGTTAAGGCCAAATAAATTAAATGATGTTCTTGGTCAAGATCATTTAATAGGTAAAAATAAAGTTCTTTCTAATTTAGTTAAAGAAAAAAAATTATTTAATATAATTTTTTATGGAAGAAGTGGTATTGGAAAAACTACAATAGCATTTGCCTTAATGAATGAACTTAACTTAAGATATAGATTATTAAACGCTACTATAAACACTAAAAAAGATTTCGAAGTTGTAATTGAAGAAGCTAAACTATATGGTGGCATTATTTTAATAGTAGATGAAATACATAGAATGAATAAAGATAAGCAAGATATATTGCTTTCTTATTTAGAAAATGGATTAATTACTTTAATTGGACTTACAAATTCAAATCCATATCATTCAATAAATCAAGCAATAAGAAGTAGATGCCAATTACTAGAATTAAAATCTTTAAGTGAAAAAGATATAGAAAAAGGAATTAAAAAAGTTACAAATGTATTACCTGATATTAAAATGGATAACAAGACAATAAAATATATCTCCCATATTTCTGATGGTGATATTAGATATGCATATAACTTGATAGAATTTTTATATTATGGATACAATAAAGAAATAACAATTGAAAATATAAATGAAGTTAATTCAAAGCCATCATTTTTTACAGATAAAAATGAAGATGGACACTATGATATGCTTAGTGCATTTCAAAAAAGCATTAGAGGTAGCGATGTAGATGCTGCTATTCACTACTTAGGTAGACTAATAGTCAGTGGAGATTATGACTCTATTTATAGAAGAATGATAGTAATCGCATATGAGGATATTGGCCTTGCTAATCCTAGCATTGGACCAAAGGTAATCGCCGCAATTGAAGCAAGTGAAAGAGTTGGATACCCTGAACTTATAAAACCACTTTCTGTTGTAGTAATTGAAATGGCTTTATCTCCTAAATCTAATTCTGCAGACACTGCCATAAATATGGCAATAAATGATATAAATGAAGGAAATGTAGGAAGAATACCTGAGCATATTAAAACAACTAGTCCAAATTATAAATACCCTCATAATTATCCAAATTATTGGGTAAAACAAGAATATATGCCAGAAAAATTAAGAGGAAGAAAATACTATACTCCAAGAAAAAATAAATTTGAAACAGAAATGTATAATTTTAATCAAAAGATAAAGCAATAGCTTTATTTTCCATTGAGAAAAATATGAATTTATGGTATAATATAGCTCAATTAGGAGGAAAAATGAAATATTTTTACTACAAAAACATGCCAAGTTATATATCGAGATTTGATTTTATTACTGGTTATGATATTAAAGATGATAAGATAATAGTTAATTATGCAAGTGGTTATAGTACAGAAAAAGAAAATACTAAAGAAAATTTAAGATCAATAGTTGAAGCAATGAAAAATCAAGTATTTAGTACTATAGATGGAATTAATATGGAAAAAATTAATAAATCTATTAAATCAGATAATTTTTGGATTGGTTATAATTCATGGTTCACTATTTATACTTTATATAATTCTTTGACATCAACTAGTACATTTAATAAAGGATTTCAAGGCGTATTATGCTGCTTATTTATTCTTTTGGGTTTTCAAAGATTACATGATAGAACTATTAATAAAGAAAAGAAAAATGAAATATTAAAATATAAATACTTTTTAGATAATGAAGATATAATCAACTATGAAATATTAAAAAGATATTTTGATAAAGAACCAAATTCACCAGATATATCAGATGTTCCTTTAATAACAATAAATGATATAGATAATATGTCACTTACTGAATTAAAGGAAACAGTAGAATTAATTAGACAAAATTATGGAGAAGAACTTGAAAGTAATTTATTAGAACTAAAACAAAAAAGCACTATTTAGTGCTTTTAATTATGTCATTAATAATATAGTTAGTTATATAAAGACCGGCTACTGCAGGAACAAACGCTGTTGAACCAAGCATGGTATTATTAATTGGTTTTTCATTTGAATAAACAACTGTAACATTTTTCATTAGTTCTTTATCTTTACCTTTAAGTTCACTTCTAATTTTTTTAGCAAGAGGATCTGTTTCCGTTTTATCAAGAGTACTAATCATTATTTTAGTTGCATCCATTTTATTTGCCATGCCCATAGATGATATCAACTTAATTCCTTTTTTACTGCACTCAGTAACTAATTTAATTTTAACTTTACTAGTGTCACAACAGTCAATTAAATAATCATATTTATCACTAAATAATACTTCCATATTTTCTTCAGTTATATGGGTATTTATTATATTTACAATAGCGTCAGGATTTATTTTCTTAATTCTTTTTTTCCATTCTTTAGTTTTATATTTATTATTATTTTTACTTGTTGCTATTATTTGTCTATTTATATTGCTTGGCTTAATAGTATCTCCATCTACTAGTGTAATATTAGAAACACCACATCTAGTTAATGATTCAACTGTATAACCACCTACACCACCAATACCTAAAATAAGAACTTTAAGGTTTTTAATTTTATGTATATTATCTTCTCCTACCAAACTCTCTAATCTTGAAAGATTCATTTAATACACTCTCCTTTGGTGGATATATTATACCAAATAAAAAACCTAGTGTAAATATAGGTAATAAAAACTCGCGAAACACGAGGTGGTAGGACACATAATATATTTGGGATCCTGAACAAGTCAGTATTCAACTCCTTATATTAATTAGTCCCCCTATAATATTACTTGGCGGTTTATTGTGTCTATATCTATCTCTAGGCTAATTAAAATATATCATATAAATTTCATTTTTTCAATATATTATTTATTCACTTTACACTTAATTTGTGAAATGGCCAAATTTACTTCTTTCATAATAACATTCATTAAGTAGATTTAAATCTTTAATTATATTATATGGTTCACACTCTTTATATAGTTTTTTATTTGGTTCTATATTACCAATATTTGAATCAATTGAAATTGAAAGCGGACTTCTTTTTCCAATTGCATAACTTATTTGTACTTCACACCACTCTAAATTATATTTTTTAAGATAATCAACAGCTACGAGTCTTGCTTTATATACAGCACTTCTGTCTACTTTACTTGGATCCTTTCCAGAAAACGCTCCACCACCAACTTTAGAAAATGATTCATAATTATCAACAAGTATCTTTCTTCCTGTAAGACCAGCATCTCCTGCAAATCCTCCTATTTTAAATCTACCAGTTGGATTGATTAAAAATTCTTCTATTTCAATATTATATTTATTACAAATATTAGTGCATATTTCTTTAATTATATTATCTGTGTTTATCCTATCTAATTCAGTGTTTTGATAAGAAATAGTGAATGTTTTAATTTTCATAAGTCTTAAATCATCTGTAAAATATCCTGTTATTTGAGCTTTTCCATCACTTTTAAATCTAGAGTCTCTTTTTCTTAATAAATCATATTCTTTAGATAATTCTTGAAGTATTATCATTGATAGTGGCAAATATTTATCTGTTTCATTAGTAGCAAACCCATACATCATACCTTGATCTCCGGCACCTTTTACTTTTAGATTTGTTCCCATTGCTATATCACTACTTTGTATGCCTAAATTATTTATTATTTCATAAGAAGTGTCATAACCAACATCTTCTAAAACTTTTTTCACTACTTCTTCTACGTTAACTTTTGATTTTGATGTAACTTCTCCCGTAATAAATATTTTACCTTTACCACCACAAGTTTCAATTCCACATCTTGAATTTTTATCTCCCTTCAAATATTCGTCAAGTAAAGCATCACTGATTTGATCACATACCTTATCAGGATGTCCTCTAAAAACAATTTCATTACTGTATAACTTCATATTTTTTCCTCCTTTCAGTAATTATTACCTTAAAAAGAAAAAATACCTAAGATAACTTAGGTAAATAAGTTATCCTCATCCATCTGGGTTTACCACCTAACTTAATAGGTTGGTGTAGCCTACGAGCCAGTCTCTAAGCTACTCTTTATAAGGTAATTAAATTGTTGTCTTTTGGACAATTAAATTGTATCATATTTTTTAGTATTAGTCTATATAATTTATTATGTTAGATAGAATAAAAAATAGTACATTTATAAAATCAACATTAATATTATTAATTGGTGGTATATTTGGAAAAATAGTAGGTTTTATATTAAAAATACTTATAACAAGAAAGCTTGGTACTGAAGGAATGGGTCTATTTAGTATACTTTCCCCTACTTCATCACTACTAAGTGTAATAGCAGTTTTTTCATATTCAAATGCAGTATCTAAAATAGTAAGTGAAGAAACAAGTAGAACGAAAAACTTATTTTTATCATTAATTCCTTTTTCACTTTTAATAAATATATTTGTAATTATAATTGTTATTATATTCTCCAAAGTACTATCTTATTCATTAGTAAAAAATAATTCATTATATTTACCAATAATATGTATATCTTTAACTATGCCATTTATAAGTATCTCTTCGATAGTTAAAGGATATTTTTGGGGAAAACAAAATATGTTTCCATATATGTTATCTAACTTTATAGAACAAATTGTTAGACTTGTCATAATAATTTTTTTTGTAGATGTTTTTCTAAAAAAAGGATTAATAGAAACAATATGTTTTATTACACTTGTAAATATAATTGGGGAAATTTCTTCTCAAATAGTAATGATGAAATATTTCCCCAAAGTTAAATTTAATAAAAATGACTTTAAATTAAATAAATCAATTATTAAAGAAGTATTTAATTTTTGTTTTCCAGTAACACTTAGTAAAGTAATAGGTTCCCTATCTTACTTTTTAGAACCTATTATTCTTACAAATATACTAATTTATGTAGGTTATACAAAAGAGTATATAATTTATGAATATGGTATTGTAAACGCATACGCACTTTCATTACTTTTAATGCCACAGTTCTTTACTCAAAATATGGCTACATCACTAATACCAGAATTATCTAAGCAATATAAATTAAAAAACATAAATCTTTGTAAAAAAAGAATTAATCAAATAATTATTGTTTCAGTATTAATTGGATTTTTATCTACTATAATAATATTATTATTTCCAAAATTATTTTTAAAATTATTATTTAATACTAATGAAGGCCTAGATTATATATATTTGCTTGCTCCAGCTACAATATTATTTTATGTAGAATATCCATTAAACAATGCTCTTCAAGCACTTGGTAAAAGTAAAAAAACATTTAATATAACTTTAACTTCATCAATAATTAGAATAATTTCGATATTATTTTTTTCATTATTCAAGATTGGTATGTATAGTTTAGTTATTTCAATAATAATAAATCTAATTGTATCAACTTATTTATATTATAAAGAGATTAAAAAAATATTATTTGTCTAATTCATTTCTCTTAATAATATAAATTTTATTATTTTTATAAAATGCATAAAATATATCTTCTTTTTTAAGGTTATTAATTTTTAAATAATTATATATCCACTCATCTTTTTTATTTAAATAATCAAGAGTATCTTTTTGAATAACACCATCTAATATTAATGGGAATGGTATTTCACTATTAAGCCCTAGAAAACTATATTTAAATATATTTAATTTGCCATTATTTTCAAGAACTGCATACTCAACATCATTTAAGTCTTTTATGCCACTATTTCTAAGTTCCATAAGTAAATCATCCAAACTATATCTTTGGCGAGTCATCTCTTTATAATTTATTTTACCTCTATTAATAATTAAAGATGGTTTACCATCTATTAAATTTCTAAATCTATTAAATTTTAATGACAAAAAACCTGCTAATATTTCAAAAAATATAAGTATTAATATAGGTATTACTGTGAGAAATAATGAATCTTTATAGTTTTCTATCGATATAGCACACAACTCAGCTATTAAAAGTGAAACAACTAAATCCTGAATAGAAAGTTCACCTATCTCTCTTTTACCCATTATTCTAAATACAATAATAATAAATGCATAAAAGAATATTGTTCTAATAATTACTAATACTAAATCCATATTATCACCAATATTATTATGTCTTAATCATAATTTTTTTAGTCACTAATATACTTAATTAGGTGATTATATGAATAAAATTATCAATTATTTAAAAAGTTATCTAATTATTTTTATAATGTTTTTAATGTATTTAATTATTATGAGTACAATTTATTATTTTGAATTATTAAGCTATAAAACAGTAAGTATAATAAATTATATATTTATGATTATTATATTTTTCTTGCTTGGTAGAAAAGTGACAATATTTGAAAGAAAAAAAGGATATTTAAATGGATTTATAATTGCAACTATACTTGTAATACTTTTTTCTCTAATCTCATTATTAATTTCAAAACTTACTTTTTCTTCATTAGTCTATTATCTATCTTTAATAATATCTAGTATGATTGGAGGAATTTTAACAATAAATAAAAAGTCTTTAAATTAAAGACTTCTTTTTTCATCTAATTCAGGCTTTGTTTCAAACATAAATGTAAGGATACCTTCCATACTTTCAACATAGTTATCATAATAATTTTTAGAAAATTCAACACATTTATTTATTCTATTTGTATAATTTGTTAGAGGTAATAAATCACCATTTTTTACTCTCGAACATAATAAACTCGTGTTTTCTAATTCTTCAAGAGTAGCAAGTCTTTTAGACCTATATCTAAGCATTGGTTCAAATGGCTTAGTAATCGGATATATTTCAGTGCCAGTAAGTAAATCAATCATTATTCCATTTTCTTCATTATCTTTTTTAAATGCTAAAAAGTTAATTTTATAGTATTTTCCAAAAATTGAAATATCAACATGTTCATTCTTCATTTTATCTTTTAAATCTAAATCTAATACGTAAAACTCTATTTCACTATTAATGCCATTTTCCATTATATTTCTCCATTCATTTTTCTAATTAATTCTTTTGTTCTATTTTGAATTGCTTCTATTTTATTCATACTTTCAATGTATTCTTCATATTCTTTGATGCCTTCTTTCTCTGCTTCATTTAACACGGAAATATATTTTATAAATGATTCATCTGTGCAGGTCAAAAATTTATTTAATGTATCTCTAACAGATATAATTGGAACATGAATTTTTTTTGAATAACTAAGTCCAGGCATTGGTGGCATAGAATTTGGATTCGCTTCATATACTATTTTTCCAGTTACTAATTCCTTCATTACGCCATTTTCTTCTACCCCAAAATAATTATTATACCCTGCAATATTATTTATAAATAAACTATAAAGTGTATATTCTTTCATATTCAACCTCCAAATTGATAATTATAATAACACTTTCAAAATTTATTGTAAATAAAAAAGAATTTATTTCTTTTTATATCTAGAAACAAATTCTTCTCTAAATTCAAGTAAATCATTTTTTTCAATATGAAGTCTAATATCTTCCATTAATTTAGTTAAAAATCTAATATTATGAATAGATATTAATCTTTGGCCAAATGATTCATCTGACACTATTAAATGCCTTATATATGACTTCGTATAATTTCTACATGCATAGCAATCACAATCTTTTTCAATTGGAGTTAAATCATTAATAAATTTTGCATTTCTTATATTAGTTCTACCATCACGAGTAAGAGCATTTCCATGCCTTGCTAGTCTTGTTGGAAGAACACAATCAAATATATCTATTCCTCTTAATACACCATCAATTAAATCAATTGGCTCTCCCACACCCATTAAATAACGTATTTTATCTTCAGGTAAATACTTAGTAGCATATTCTATCATTTTAAGTTTAGTTTCCTCATCTTCACCAACACTAACTCCACCGACACTATATCCATCAAAATCTAGTTTAGCCGTTTCAATAGCAGACCATTTTCTTAAATCTTCAAACTCTCCTCCTTGAACAATACCAAACTGAGCTTGAGTATCTCTTTTTTTATTAGCATCTAAACTTCTTTTAGCCCATCTAAGTGTTCTTTCTACACTATTCTTCATATATTCATGTGTAACAGGATATGGAGGACATTCATCAAAACTCATTATAATATCAGAAGCAAGTTTATTTTGTATTTCGATACTTTTTTCAGGAGTTAAAAATAATTCTTTTCCATCTAAATGACTTTTAAATTTTACTCCTTCTTCGCTTATATCTTTTGGTTTAGCAAGACTAAATACTTGAAATCCACCACAATCAGTTAAAATAGGACCAGTCTTATAATTCATAAAATTATGAAGGCCTCCAGCATTATCTACTACATCTTCTCCTGGCCTAAGCCATAAATGATAAGTGTTTGAAAGAATTATATCTGCATGAGCTTCAGTCAACTCCTCAGGACTTAATGTCTTAACAGTTGCTTGTGTTCCGACTGGCATAAACATTGGAGTTTTATGAGTTCCCCATTTAGTTTTAAATTCACCAAGTCTTGCTCCATTTTTATCTGTTTTTAATACTTTAAATTTTAAATCCATTATAATTCCTCCTTAGTCAAAAACATAGCATCTCCAAAACTAAAAAATTTATATTTTTCTTTTTGCGCATGACTATATGCATTCTTGATAATATCTACACTACTAAAAGCACTAACTAACATTACAAGTGTGCTTTTTGGTAGATGAAAATTTGTAATTAATGCATCAGCTGACTTAAACTCATATGGTGGATAAATAAATATACCTGTTTCTTCTTTTGTAGCTTTAAAACAACCATATTTTTGTATATTAGATTCTAGTGTTCTAAGAGACGTTGTTCCAACACATATAATTCTTTTACCATTCTTTTTAGCCTCATTTAGTTTACTTGCTACTTCATCACTTATTTCATATAGTTCACTATGCATATCATGCTTTGTAATATCACTATTAACAACTGGTCTAAATGTACCTAAACCTACGTTTAATGTTACATATAAAATGTTAATCCCTTTTTCTTTAATTTTATCAAGTAATTCATTTGTAAAGTGAAGTCCAGCAGTTGGTGCAGCAGCACTTCCATTAACTCTAGCATATACAGTATTATATCTATCATTATCTTTTAATTTTTCATGAATATATGGAGGAAGTGGCATCGCACCTACATTATTTAAATGCTCTACAAATATTCCAGTATATTCAAATTTAACATGAGTAATGCCATCATTTAAAACTTTAATTACTTCACATTCAAAGTTATTTTCAAACTTAATTTTAGTTCCAATTTTAACTCTTTTTTGAGGCCTAACTAATGTTTCCCAAGTATCAGTATCTATTTCTTTTAATAAAAGAACTTCTATTTTTGCATTAGTATCTGTCTTATATCCTATTATCCTACTTGGAAGTACTTTAGTATTATTTAAAACTAAAGTGTCTCCTTCATGTAAATAATTTATTATATTATAAAAATAATCATCCTTATATTTTCCACTATCTCTATTTACTACTAATAGTTTTGAATGATCTCTATCTTTAATAGGTGTTTGTGCGATTAATGATTCATCTAAATCATAATCATATGTATTTATATCCTTATAATCCATAATACGTATTAGAAAGAACTAATACTTCACCTTCCTTTGCTTAGTGATTATATCATAATTAATTGACTATTAAAAGCATTTTTGCTAGAATAACAACTAATTTATTAATGAGGTAATTTATGAAAGATATTTTAGATATTGTATATGATGCTAGTAAAAGAAGAATGCTATTAAGTGATAAAGAAGTACTAAAAATAGTAGAATTACTTATAAGTATTAATAATATTGATATAATAAATGAAATTCATGTTATACAAAAAAATGAATTAATTTTTAATAAAGTAACACTAGGCCACTATATAAATGATAAAATATATGTTTATTATAGTAGAATCATAGGATTTATTTCAGGTCTTCATCATAGAAGTAATTTTGAGTTAGAAAATAAATTATGCATATATGAAACTGTATTTAGAATTAATTTATTTATATTATTCATTATTATGCATGAAATAGAACATGCTATTCAAGAAGAAATAACAATTAATAATGATACAAGTACTTTTAAAAATAGATTAATCAAACTTGAAAATGACTATTTAACATTTTTAGGTGAAGAAGTATTAAAAGAAGAATCATATAATGAAATAGATGGTACATATAGTATGAGTCCTATTGATTTTATAAAATACAAACTAGCATATCATTATGATTATCAACTATATGCAAGTAATTATGAAATATCTTATTTGGAAAGACTTGCTGATATAAACGCACTTTCTAAAATATTAGAAATGATTAAAGAAATTAGAAATGAAATTAAGAGTCTCTATACTTTACAAGAGAATATATTATTAGATAGAAAACTAGATCATTATGATGATACTAAAGTTAGTCCAACAGTTGATTTTTTTAATAATATTTTAGGTGATAATGAATTTGATTATAGTGACATGGAAGATTTGAATTTAGATGAAAGATTATCATTAGGAATGCCAATTTCTGACTATGAATATGATAGTACTAAGAAATTGCTTCTTCCCAAAAAACAATTAGAAAGAAAAAAACTATTAAAAAGAAAAAAATAAAACAAAGCATTTGCTTTGTTTTTAATTATGTAAGTTATAATTATTATTTTCACCAAATATTGAATCATCTATCTCCAATACTTTTAATAAGTCATCAAAATAAGATGGAAAATTATATCCTGTAAGTACCCAATATGCTTTGTTATTTATTTTATTTACATAAGGATGCCAATCAGTCACATAAGATGGAACATCATTAGATGTTTCAAATGAAACTCTAAATTCATAATTTGGTTGTTGACCGGTTTCAGAATTATTATTAGATGAATTTGAATGTATCCCTTTTTCTAATTTAGTAAAAGCATTATTATATAAATAATCAAATAATTCATCAAATCTATTATATTCTACGCTAACAGGATTAGAATTCTTTATATCAATTATTTTTGTTTTATCAATAAAGTTGTATTTAATAGAAGTGTTATATGGATAAGAATTAAATTCTACTTCAAATTCTTTAATTATTGATTTTAATTCATCCTTACTTAATTTTTTTTCTTCAATTTTTGGCTCATCAGTTGGAGTTTTGATTGAATTATCTTTTTTAGTAAACAAGAACACAAGTAATCCAATTACTACTAAAAGTCCAACTATAATTATTATTTTAATATTTTTATTCATATTTACACCTCATTTATTTTTTCAATTTCTTTCATTATTTCTTCTTTTGTATGAAATCCTATTATTTCGTTAACCTGCTTACCATCTTTAAAAAATAACAGTGTAGGAATACTCATTATGCGATATTTAAAAGTTGTTTTAGGCATTTTATCAGTATTAACTTTAATAATACTTATTTCATCTTTTATTTCTTCAAGAATAGGTTCTAACATCTTACATGGTCCACACCAAGTAGCATAAAAATCTACTAAATGTAATCCATCTTTAATTAAATCTTCAATATCATCTTTTTCTGGATATATCATTATTTAATTTTCCCCTTTTCTCTTAAATATTCAATGTTTTCTTCACTTACTATATTATATTTTAAGAATACTTCAATAGCTTTATTATTAAATTCTTTACCATTATTTTTATAAATTTTGGATAATTCTTCTACTTCATCTATAACATCTTTTATATCACTAACTGCACTACTCATTATAGGAGTATCAGTTAAAATTCTATCAGCTAATTTTGAATCTTCAATACCAGTTACTTTTATAAATGGTTGTGAGAATACAAATAATAGTATAAAAGTAATAATATATCCTTCTAAAAATCCAACTACTGCACCAGCTATCTTAGAAAAGAAACCAAGTATAATAGTAGCTTTTAATATTCCTTCAATTAATCCAGTTATTTTCAAAACTATTCTAAGTATTAGATATAGTACTGAAAAAACAACTAAGAATGCTATTAATTCATATAGTAATATATTTAATACGCTTACCCCTTTAAATATACCTGCAAATCCAAAGAATGGTAAATGCTTATATAAAAAAGTCGAAATTGGAACTCTAAGATGGAAAGATAAGACGAGTACAACAACTAGACCAACTAAAAGAACAGTTTGTTTAATAAATCCTCTTCTAACACCAGCTAAAATACCAACCATTAAAAATATAATTATGACTGCATCTAATATATTCATAAGTCCTCCTAATCTATCAAGTATGGAAATTCAATACTTCCATCTCCACTTTTAACAATAGTATCTTTTTTTATAGTAATAACTGGTCTAATACCAAGTTCATCTGTAACAATACTTTTATTTATTTTACCATTAATTACACTAAAATTATATGCATTATATCCGTTATAGTATGCAGGTGACATTGTCCAATAACTATCACTACTATATAAGAAATTATTTGAATTATATCCTGCATACATAAGTTCATCTAAGGTTAAAAGTCCAATTGAATCGTTTAATACCTTCATAGTATTTTCCCTTTTTTTAGATAATCTATCATTTATATTATGACAATAATATGTATAATTTGTATTATTTGATGAAATAAATCCTGTATTATTGCTTGAATATCCTTTTGTACCATATAGTACACCTTTTTGAATAAATTCACTTAATTTTCTATTATTACAATAAATAGTATTATCTGAAATATTATTATTATTTTTCAAATTATTATCATACCATTTTTCAAGTAAGTTTTTAATTCTACTAGAATTGTTATTACTATGTTCGCTTTTATAGTTGGCACTATTAGCATCACCATACATATAACCAACATAAGCATTATAATCTGATTTTAAATTAAATGAAGACTTAGTATCAATAATTGTACTTCCACAAACACCATCTATATATTCACCATTATATACAAGTCTAATATCACTATTTTCTGTCGTTCTAAGTATTTTATAACAAATATTATCCATAAGAACATTGTTTTTTAATTCATTTGATCCTCTATAAAAATATGTAGTTACTCCATCATTACTAGAATTTGTATAAAAAATTCCATCAGTTATATCAATATTATTAAAGTCTATTTGATTTGCACTACCACTACAAGAATTAATAATTTTTTCAAGTAAACTATTATTTTTATATATATTTTCACCTACATTTAATCCCTTAGATGGAACCAATTTAATATTAGAAGAAAATGTTTTATTCATATTAGCGCTTTGATCTTTTTTTGTATCTAAAAATGTTATTTTCATCTGATATGTTTGTGTTATACCAGGTTCAATTCTCACATAAGAAGCAAGTGTTTCATCGCTAGTTGGCATAATACTTTGATTTCTATAAGCACCATTATTATCAGAATTAAATTCATAAACTAAATCATCTGGATTTTCAAAATTATTAACCACATTATTTAGTGTAATATCATAGTAAATTACATAATTACTTGTATTTGTTACAGTAAATGTTTTATTGATTTCTTCTCCAGTATAGAAGTTAACTACTGAAACATTACTTGTATCTTTAAAAACTATATCAGTATTATCATTAAACGCTATTAATTCTATATCTTTACTTTCTCCTTCAACAGGTACAGTAAAATAAGCATATGTAGATAATATCATTAAAAAAGATGAAAATATTATTCCAAGAATTGCAAATATAATACCTAATTTATATCTATTCATCATCTAACTCCTATTCTACCTAGATTAATTATATAATTATTAGTATATTTTTTCAATAAAATTTGAAATAATTGGCTTTTTTTGATAAAATACTTTTGAGGAGAAAAGAGTTATGTTTAAACAGTGCGATATATTAGATGATAGAAAATCTAAAACACTAAGAAAAGTAAGTGATGAAGTAACTTTTCCAATGGATGAAAAAGATATCTTACTTATGAATGAAATGATTATGTATTTAAGACTAAGTCAAGATGAAAAATATGCTACTAAAAATAACATAAGAGCTGGAATGGGACTTTCTGCAGTACAACTTGGTGTATTAAAAAGATTTTTCGTAATTTCATATAAAAAAGATGATGGAACATTTGATGAATATAAAGTTATTAATCCAAAACTCATATCTAATTCTGAAGAACTAATATACGTTGAAGAGGGAGAAGGATGCTTAAGTATTAATAGATATGTTGAAGGAATTGTCCCAAGGTATGCAAGGGTTAGTGTTGAATATTATGATGAATTTGGAAACAAAAAAACAGTAAGAGTAAGAGAAGAAATGGCAGTTGCATTTCAACATGAAATTGATCACTTAAATGGTATATTATTTCCTGATAGAATTGATAAAAAGAATCCATTTAAAGATCAAGATAAAATGAGGAGTATATAGTAAATTTATTTGTATTAAGTTTACTTTTTTTTTGCAATATTTTATAATATAGTAGGAGAAAAGAATATGAGTAATGCTAAAAAAGGTTTTATTTGGTTCATAGTATGTGTTATATTATTTGCATTAGGCCAAGTTGGTAAAAATGCTTTTTATAATGGTCATGGAACATATGGAAGTATTAGATACAACCTACTCCCTATTTCAGAAGAATTTATGAAAGTAGATTATATTATTAGACAAGGTGGATTTACTTCTACTTATGATAAAGACAAAATAATTATTAAAAATGGAAATAAAACTTATGTATATAAATACATAAAAGAAGATAATTATGAATATATTACAAATGAATTTGATTCAAGTGATGAAACTGGAAAGTTAGTTGCTCAAGGTATGATTGATGCTGTATATAGATATAATGCTTCTGGAAAAACATTATTTCAAACATATAACTTATTTAACTTTTTAAGTATTGATGCTAAAAATGGAGCAAATATAAAAGTATCAAATAATTATGAAATTAAAATTAACATTAAAAGTAATATTATAGATTTTCTTCCTAAAACAAATTAAAAGCCTTATACAAGGCTTTTTTTAGTTTTCTAATTTTACACTAACTATTTTACTTACTCCACTTTCTTGCATAGTAATACCATATAATTTATCTAAAAATTCCATAGTTTTCTTTTTATGTGTAATAATTAGTAATTGGGTTTTATTTTTATAATGATCTAAATATTCACCAAATATAGTCGCATTATTTTCATCTAATGCACTTTCTACTTCATCAAGAATTACGAATGGAACACGTTCTAAATTCATAATTGAAAATAATAAACTAATTGCTGTCATAGTTCTTTCCCCACCAGAAAGTAAACTAAGTGGTTTTTCATTTTTTCCAGGTGGTACTGCTATAATATCGATACCAGTTTCTAAAATATTATCAGGATCAGTTAACTCTAAATGAGCATTTCCTCCTTTAAATAATGTTTTGAATACTTTAGAAAATTCTTCATTAATATTCTTAAATGTACTAGCAAATTTATCTTCCATAACACTATCCATATCATCAATAATATTTAATAAATCTTTTTCGCTATTTTCTAAGTCTTCTTTTTGCTTATTAAGAAAATTTACTCTTTTTGATATACGTTCATATTCATCAATAGAACCTAAATTAACTTCACCAAGTGATTTAATTTTTCTTCTTAAAGTATTAACCTTGTCACGAGCAACATTTTCATCAATTTCAAGTATATATTCTCTTTTAGCTCTTTCATATCCAAGACTATAATCTTCAGATAATCTATTAAGTAAACTATCTAAATTCATATTTAATTTAGTAATTGCTATTTCTAAACTATTAATTTCACTAGTCATAGAATTATATTCGTTATTCATTTTCTTAATAGATGTTTCTAATTCACTTAAAGTAGAATTTAAATCTAATTTTTCATTATTTAAAATTTCTAACTTATGTTCAAGTTCAATCTTCTTTTGTTCATGACTATAATATTCATTAATAACTTGTTCTAATTCTTTATCAAGAGAATTATCACTTAGATTCTTAATTTCGTTTGTTACTAGTTCTAAATCCTTATTTGTACTATCTAATAAAGCTTTCTTATTGTTTATAGTTTCTTCATTCTTTATTAATTCAATATTAGTATTATAAATACTATCTTTTATAGTAGATAATTCATTATTAGAGTTATTATAATTAATTTCAAGTTCTTTAATTTCATCATTTATACTATCAATACTTATTTTTAATTTATCTAGTTCATATTTATCACTAATATATGAATTATTATTTTTAACGCTACCACCTGTCATAATACCACCAACATGAATGATTTCACCATCAAGTGATATTACTCTATATCTATGATTAATTTTTCTACTTATACTAATAGCACTATTTATATCATTAGTTACTATTATATTTCCAAGTTGATTCATAATAATATTATAATATTTTGAATCATAAGTAACTAAATCACTAGCAATACCAATAAATCCTAACATACTTCTTGCTTCTCTTAATGTTTCTGGATCTATACTTTTTGGTTTGATTACATTAAGTGGGAAAAACGTAGCTCTTCCTAAATTCTTTCTCTTTAAGTAATCAATTGCTTCTTTAGCACAAGATTCATCATTTACAACAATATTGTTACTAGAAGCTCCAAGTGCAACTTCAAGCATGCTTACATATTCACTCTTAGTATCTATTAGATTACCAAGTATGTTATGTATTCCTCTTAAAGTTGGATTATCTATAATACTTCTAACACTATATGGTATTTTATTCATACTTGATATATTAGCTTCTAATACATCAATTTTATTCTTAACTTCAAATAGATTTTTACGTTTATTATTTAAATCAAAATTGATTTTTTCTGTCTCACTATTTAATAAATTATATTCATTTGTAAGAGTAGATAGTTTTTCTTTAAGATTTATTTTTACTTCTTCACTATTTTTTATGTCAAGTTCAATAGAAGAAATATTATTTTTAATTAAGCCTTCTCTATCTCTTAAACTAATTAAATTTGTTTTAATATTTTCACTTGTTTTATCATATTTATTTCTCTCAGTCATTAGTGTCTTTTTATTTGATAATGATAATAATGACTCATTTACTTTAAATATTTCATTACTGGTATTTTTTATATCTTCATCAATACTTAATAATTTAACTTTAATTTTTTCAACTTCAGTATTATCAGTAAGTGAATTAGTATTTACTTTACTTAATTCTTCTTCTAATTTGGATTTTCTAGCTTGCTTTACTTCTAAATCACTACTATATGTAGTTATATCTTTTGCAATTAAAGCAATCTCTACACTTTCAAGTTCACTTAACGCATCTTTATATTCACGAGCTTTTCTAGCTGACTCTTCAAGTGGTCCTAAATTTTCTGAATTTTCACTAATAATTAAATTAATTCTATCTATATTTTCATGTGTTTTATTTAACTTAGATAAGCTTTCTTCTTTTCTCTTTTTATATTTTAATACTCCAGCTGCATCCTCAAATATAACTCTTCTATCTTCTGGTCTTTCACTTAAAATTTGATCTATCTTATTTTGAGGAATTATATTAAATGATTCACGACTACTTTTAGAGTCTAAGAATAAATTAGTTATATCTTTAAGTCTACATTTATCATTATTAATGTAGTATTCATTTTCTCCTGTCTTATATACAATTCTTTTAATTGCTACTTCGCTATAATCAACATTAAGTGTTTTGTCACTATTATCAAAAACAATAGCTACACTTGCAAAATTAGCAGGATTTCTAGAAGATGAACCATTAAAAATTACATCAGTCATATTATTTGATCCACGAAGCGATTTAATACTTTGCTCACCAAGTACCCATTTAATAGCATCAACAATATTACTTTTACCACTTCCATTAGGGCCTACAATTCCTGTAAAAGTTGGATCTAATTCAATTGTCATTTTATCAGCAAAACTTTTAAATCCATGAATTTTAATCTCTTTAATGTACATATGTTCACCTACTTTAACTACTTAATTATAACATACAAAAATAAAAAGATAAAACAAATTATCTCTTTATTTAATATTTAATCCCACATAATAATCACAAAAGTCTTTACCTTCATAATTTATTTTAATTACTAAAACATATTTTCCTTTTAAATTCGGTACTTTTATCATGCTATTATTAAATTCTATTACTTCATTTAATTTATTTTCAAATGAATCTTTATAAATTTCAATATTGCTGATATTGCCGCTTTGCAAAATACCAAGTATTTGACTAGATGTTACATCTAAATATCTATAAGCATTAAAATCATCAACTAGCATTACTCTCACATGTGCACCCTTATAATCATAAGAGCCATGAGTGGCATAGTATCCTTCTCCTTCCATAATAGCAAGACCAGTTGGATGAACATATTTGCTGTTATAATAATCTAAACTTTTAAAGTTTGTTGGAAATAAATGTATTTCAGTTCCTCTTTTATATCCATCTTCATAGAAGAAATCTAACTTTTTCCATTTGATAATTTTATAAATTAAACTACTATATGTAACAGTACCACCATCTAAATAAGTAGATTTAATTGGCACTAAAAGTATAATTAGAATTAAAATTGCTATTAATAATTTCTTTTTCATAATTGCGCTCTTTTCATATAAGCAACTTTAGCAGCATTTTGTTCTGCTTCTTTTTTAGAAGCACCAGTTGCTTTTCCATATACAAGTCCATCTATAATAACTTCAACTTCAAACTCTTTTTTATGAGCAGGGCCAGTTTCATTAACTAATCTATATTCAACACTCTTTTTAACTGTTTGAACGCATTCTTGAAGTAAACTTTTATAATCCATTAGAAAATCTTCTTTTCTCTCAATATAAGGAACAATTAAATCATTAAAAACTTTTTTAACTTTATCAATGCCCTTTTCTAAATAAATTACAGCCATACATGCTTCAAAAACATCAGCAATTATTGTTTTATTTGCTTCATCTATACCATTACCAAGTAATATATAATTACTTAAATTAATTTCTTTAGAATATTCATACAATGCATTTTCACATACATACAAACTTCTAAGTCTACTCATTTCACCTTCAGAATAATTTGTCTTTTTATATAAATAATCACTACAAACTATTTCTAATACAGCATCTCCCAAATATTCTAATCTTTCATAACACTCAGTACCATGCTCATTTGAATAACTTGAATGAGTAAGAGCTGTTTTTATTAGTTTATCACTATTAAATATTATTCCATATTTTTTAAATATTTTCTTCATAACACACCTCTATTTAAATTTAGTTCTATTTTCTTTCATATTCTTATTTTTAATAATTATTTTATGCATTATAAATATAATCAAAATTATTACTAAAAATGGTATTAAATTTAACAAATAATAAGTACTATTATGCATACTTTTAACTGAATCATATGGTTTAGTTTCATCATAGAAAATATTAATTTTTTTTAATTTAAAACCTATTTCATTACTGTCAAATGGATATGTTTCACCCTTAACAGTATAATAATAAACACAATTCCTATTATAAAATTTACACGTATTACCCCTATATGCTTCTATTTCAACATAATTATCTTTATCTTCAATAGCATTATAAACGATAATTGGTATAAAACTACTAATTAATAAATTAATAAATAGTGGTAGTATAAACATAATGAAAAAAGCTAAACTAAAAAACACACCACTCTTGTTTTCTCTAACATTTTTAATGTCTTTCTTTTCTTCTCTTCTTACAAACCCAAATTTTTCATCATTCATATTAATCACTACCATTTAAATTATAACATATTTTAAAAAACTATACATCAATTAAAAGTATATTCTATTTATTTTTAGGAAAAATTATTATATAATTAAATATATGAAAAAATTATTAATTAAATTGATTAAATTATATCAAATAACACCATTACATTCACATAATGCTTGTAGATTTACACCAACTTGTAGTGAATATATGAAACAGTGTTTAGAAATATATGGTTTAAAAGGAATATTTAAAGGAATAAAAAGAATATTAAGGTGTCATCCATTTGGAAAATTTGGATATGATCCTGTTATTAAAGAGGGAGAAGTATGAAAAAGAAATTATTATTAATATTTTTATCTATTTTTTTATTAGCAAGTTGTGACTTTAAAGAAGATTTTAGTGATAAACATGTATACACTACTTTATATCCTATCGAATATGCAACTAGTATGTTATATAGCGACTATGGTAATGTTTCAAGTGTTTATCCAAATAGTGCTACTAGTGATTATGAATTAACAGAAAAGAAAAAGAAAAACTATTCAGATGCAGAAATATTTGTATATTCAGGAGTATCAGGTGAAGCAACTCTAGCAAGAGATTTGATTAATTTAAACAATAAAATTAAAATAATTGATGCTACTAAAGGAATGAGTAATATGAGTATTGCAGGAATATGGTTAGACCCATCAAATTATTTAATGCTATGTAGTAATGTAAAGTCATCTTTAATCGATTATACAGATAACGTATATATTAAAGAAAAAATAGATGAAAAATACAAAGAAT
>CAMKNB010000016.1 GCA_946414095.1 uncultured Mycoplasmatota bacterium | reverse complement strand
TGGTTTACAGAAGAAATGCCTTTTGTGGAAGCAGCTAGTATTGGTACAGAGAAAGTTATTAAAGATCATGCTACTATCGGAATAGTTGTAACAACAGATGGTTCTATTTTAGAAATGTCTAGGAGTAATTATGTAAGTGCAGAAGAAAAAGTAATAAATGAACTTAAAAGTATAAATAAACCATTTATTGTTGTTATGAATACTATGAATCCTACTTCAAATGAAACAATATCTTTAGTTAATGGTATGAAAGAAAAATATAATGTTCCAGTTATTCCAGTAAGCGTTCTTGATATGAATGAAAATGATATAGTTAATATATTAAAAGAAGCACTTTATGAATTCCCAGTTGACCATATTGAATTTAATATTCCTGACTGGGTAGGGGTACTTAATAATTCACATCCTTTAAAGCAAACGTTTATGAGTAAAATTAAGGAATCTATAGTAAACGTTGATAAATTAAGAGATGCAGAAAATATTAATTTGAATTTAGAAGATAATAGTGAAATATCAAAAGCATATATATCTTCATTGGATACTGATAATAGTGAAGTAACTATTACTCTTGAAGCAAATGAAGAATTAAATAATAAAATATTAAAAGATTTAGTTGGTGAAAATATTAGTTCTAAAGGAGATTTATTAAAAGTATTTCAAGATTTAAGTGAAGGTAGAGGAGAATATGAAAATATAAAAGGTGCACTAAAACAAGTTTATCAAACAGGATATGGAATAGTACTTCCTAGAATAAAAGATATGAAATTAGATGAACCTGAAATTATAAAGCAAGGTAGTAGATATGGAATTAAATTAAAAGCAAAAGCAGCAAGTATTCATATGATTAAAGTAGATGTTGAAAGCAGTTTTGAACCAATAATAGGAAGTGAACTACAAAGTAAAGAATTAATAGATCATATTATGAAAGATAAAGATAATCCTGATAAAATATGGAAAAGTGAAATATTTGGAAGAAGTTTAGAAGATATTGTTGGAGAAAGCATTCAAGCAAAATTATCATTACTTCCAGATTCATCTAAATACAAATTATCAAGTACAATTACTAAAATGGTTAATAAAGGAAGTAATAATTTAATAGCGATAGTCTTATAAAGACTATTTTTTTGTTTAAAAAGAAGTGTTTTTGTTTTCTATGGCTAATTATATTATTAGGAGGACATATGTATAAAATTATTAGATCATATAAATACGGTTATGAAGAAGGTATTAAAGATGCTTATAGAGATTATTTAAATAATAAAGAAAAAAATTTTAAATTTGTTAATAAAAAATTATTATTATCTAAATTATATGATTGTGGTTATATTGAAGGCTATAGAAAATTTATTAATTATCTCTTTAATTTAAAAATAAAATAGTGTATAATTAATTATAATGAGGAGTTCGATATGAATAATAATAGAAAAGGTTTTACTTTGATGGAGTTATTAGTTGTAATAGTAATAGTTTCAGTTGTTGGTGTAAGTGCTAGTATATCTTTTAATAATATTAATGACTCAACTGCTGAAATAGAATTAGAAAATAAATATATGGAGATACAAAGAGCTGCGACTTTATATCTTGATTTGCATAATTCTTCATTAGAGACTTTTATTGAAAATAGAGAAATGTATATGAAGTTATATGTATTAAAGGAACAAAATTATATAACAAATGATTTAGAAAATCCTGTTACAGGAGATAACATTAGTGTAGATTATTATGTTAAAACATATATTCCAAGTGATAATAGTAAGGTTGATACTTGCATATTAGAGATTAAATCGGATGGAACAGAAAAATGCATAGCTAATAGTAATGGAAAAAAGTGCGGATGTTGTGATTTAGAAATATCTAATAATAATCCACAATGTAAGTAGGTATAAATATGGAAACTGTAGATAAAGTTGCTGATAATAGAAATTTAATTGACGATAGTAGAGGTGAATATAGAAAAAAATTAGATGACTATAACACTAAAATCGACGTTGAAAAAAGTAAAATTAGGAATTTAGACGATATTGCTGATTTAGTTGTTTCTTTAAATAAAAGTGTAAATACATGTGTATCACTTCTAAGAGAATCAATGAAAGGTAAAAATATTACAAACAAGTTAAATTCAATAGAGGAAAGTAATATTATAAATTTAAATAGAACACTAGAAAGTTTAGACATTAAAAAAGAGAAAATACAAAATAACATTGCTTCAATAAATAAAGAAAAAGAAAGGTATGAAGATAAATATAGAAACAAAGATAATACAATAGAAGAAGATGAGGATGATAAATAATGGATATACCCAGTGAAATATTAAATGGAGAACCTGGTATATATACTTTTACATATAATGGATATAAGTATGGTATTGTGGTTGGAAATATTGAACCTGGTAGTACAGTCGGAATAACTATTCATGGTAGTGGAGGTGGAAGCAAAGATACACATCATATAGAAAGAACATTGCTTAATGGTCAAACTTTTGAAGAAGCTGCAAATAGTGAGGCATGTGAAGTAAATACACAAAATCAAATTGATATATTTCCTATTGATTTTAATGGATATAGTGGTTCTGATGGAAGAAAAGCAGCAACAAATTTAGTAATTGAAATTGCTGATAGCGTTAAAAGTAATTATGATTGTCAAATTACCTATATGCCAGAAGGCCATAGTAAAACATCTAGAGATGCTATTAAATGTGCAAAGTTATTCGTAGAAAATGGTGGGAAAGCAGATCAAACTGTTGCTTTATTGATTGAGCAATCTCAAATAGAAGACATTTATTTAGATACTGAAGAAGTTGAATTCATGAGAGATAATAATGTTACTTTTGTGCAAATTAGAGGACATTCATCATATAATCCTATGCAAGATGATATGAAAACAATAATTGGGCAAGGAATGCCTTTTATTGACGTTGAGTTAAATTTAATTACTCCAGACGGAGGGATAGAAAAAGATTTTTATACAAATCATAGAGTAGCAAGAACATTATTTGGGGATTTAAATTATTCAGATATAGCAAAAGGAACTTTTTCTTGGAGTGATGCTTTTAGTCCTGATAAAGATGGTAATTATCTAAAACATTATGATGATTATAGTGGGATTACATATGAAATACATGCATATGTTAAAGTATATAATATTCCTGGATTTACTAATGGAGAAGAAGTTCCATTAGATGTGCTTGATACATATTTAAGTTCACTTGTAATGAGTGATGAAGAATATTTAGCTTCAGAAATAGCTAATATGAGAACTATTGTTAATACTGCTATTAGTTTATCAAGCGCATATTCAAATCTTCAATGTAGTTATAGTACGTCAAAAATACCAAGTCAATACACGAGAGTAATTAATTCTATAATTACATGTCATAAATATCTTATATATAGATTAGTAGATTTATTAGATGAAATAGACTCGGCAAGAGAAAGTTTTGCATTAGTGGATAGAGAGTTATACTTGAAAGCAATAGAAAGATTAAATGGAAAAGAATTAGAAGAACATATTAATAAACATATAGATTCTGAAAGAAAAGAAATGATAGAGTAAAAGAAAGGGTGAAAACTAATGGAAATACCTAGTGAAATATTAAATGGAGAACCTGGCCTATATACATTTACATATGATGGTTGTGAATATAGAGTAGTAGTAGGTGAAATCGTTCCTGGAAATCCAGTTGGAGTTACAGTACATGGTGGTGGTGCTGGAGGTGGATATAATGATACTCTTCATGAGCAAAGAGCACTACTTGATGGACAAACTATTGAAGAAGCTATGAATAATGGTACTTACAATGTAACTGGTCAAAATCAAATTGATATATTTCCAGTTACTTTTGAAGGCTATTATAACTGGCCAAATGGCAAACAGAGAGCTACAAATTTAGTAATTGATATAACTAATGGAATCGAAGAAAATTTAGGCAATCCAATTACATATATGCCAGAAGGACATAGTGCTACAGCAAGAGGTGCAATTGAAAATGCAATGTTATATGCTGAAAGTGGAGGGAAAGCTGAACAGATAATTGCTTTTGCTCTTGAACCTTCTCAAATGGAAGAACATCGTGTAAATTATTCAGAAGAAGAAATTCAGTTTATGAAGGACAATAATATAATAGTCTTACAAGTTAGAGGCAATGATATGTGTAGCGATATGAATGACAATATTAAAGCAGGAATGCCTTGCATAGACGTTGACTTTGATTTGTATACTCCTAATGGTGGAAGAACAACTGAATTCTGGGTAAATCATAGAGTGCCAAGAACAATGTTAGGAGATTTTGATTATTCTGATATAGCAAATGGAACATTTTCTTGGGCTGATGTTTTAGGTCCAGATGCAGATGGAAATTATAAAACATATTATGATGAATATAATGGTATTACATACACAATACGTGTTACTGTTAAAGTGTACAACATTCCTGGATTTACTAATGGAGAAGAAGTTCCATTAGATGCTCTTGATACATATTTAAATTCACTTGTAATGAGTGATGAAGAATATTTAGCATCAGAAATAGCTAATATGAAAGCTATTATTGATTCAGCTAAAAGTTTAGCAAGTAAATATTCAGATCTTCGATTTTCTTATAGTACAACAAAAATACCAAGTGGATATCCAAGTGCAATTAATACTTTAATTGTATATCATGGAGATTTATTACATAGATTATCAGAATTGTTAGATAAAATAGATTCAGCAAAAGAAAGTTTTACATTAATGGATAGAGATTTATATTTAAGGGCAAAAGATAGATTAGATGCACTTGAATTACAAACACCTGTTGTTGAAATTGTAGAGCCTGAAGCTGAACAAAGTCCTGAAAAAACTACACCATCATCCACACCTACATCTTACACACCAAGTAGTTATACTCCATCTCCAAGTAGTCCTACATCTGATGATAAAACTGTAACTTCAGATGATAAGAGTAAGGATGATAAAAAAACTGATGACTCTAAGACTACTAGTGATGAAAAAGATACTACAAAAGAGACTACACCAGAAAATAAGGAAGATGAAGACAAAAATAAAGAGAATCCATCAGAAAGTAAAGAAAATCCAACTAATATAGATGATGATAAAAAAATTACAAAACCAGAAAAAGATGTTAAAAAGGATATACCATCTAAAGCAAAAGCAACACAAAAGAAGGCTACAACTAAAAAAGATACGAAAAAATCAGAACATGATGTAATAGAACATAAAGAAGAACCTGCTGTTATAGAGGAAAATGTGGAAGAAAGACCTACATATCCAGAAGAACAAGAGGTGGAAGTTCCAATTTATACATTCCCAGAAGAACAAGAAATAGAAGATCCACCAATTGATGTACCTATTGATACTACAGCAACTAATAATGAAAAAGTTACTTCACCAAATGATGCTAATATTTTAAAAACAATTGGTATAGCTACTGGTATAGGCGCTGGTGTTGGAGCTGTTGCTTATGGAGTAAATGAACAAATTAGAAAGAAAGAATATGATGATGGTTTTGACTATTCATATGATACTGGTAAAGAAAATAGTGAATATTTAGAACAAGAGTCTGAAACAAGTGAGTACTCTCCGTTTACCGAAGTTGTAAGTGAAGATGTAGGTCCTTATAATGTTAATGAATATACAAATGGAGGTGAAGAATAATGACTAAAGTTGATGCAAGCGAATTAGGAAATCTAAGAGGTGATAAAGTTTTAAGCAACTTAGAAGAATTATCTGCTATATTTAAGAAAGGCTCTAGAGTTTTTGATAATTTTGCTACATATTCTGGAAGAAGATTAAAAGGAGAAGGATATGATGCAATTAGAGTTGTTGCTTCATTTGCCGCTTCTGCTCTAAGCAAATTCTCTGAACTTGATTTAAATGCACATGATAATATTGTTTCAGGAGCTGATACATTTATTGCATTTATGGATGGATATTCAAGACTAGATGATAGCAGTGTTAATCATTTAGGTGATGGATTGAGATATATTGGTACTCAAATTGGAATGCTACAAGTAAAAATACAAAAAGAAAAGCTTGAAGGTGATGAATTAACTAATGCTAATAATCAACTTTCTTATTGGCAATCAAAATATGATGAAATATTAAAAGAATATGAAAAATTAAAAGAATTACCAGGAATCGATTCTTCAACTGGAGCTTGTATTGATTCTATTTCATCAGATACAAAAAGTGTTAAATCAATTTTAATAGATAATTGGCGTTAATATAACGCCTTTTTTATTGTATAAATATTAAATGTGTAGTATAATATTCATGATTTTTTGCACATTAATAAAGAGGTGTATTATGGATAAAATAATAATTAAGAATGCTAGAGAAAATAATTTAAAAGGAATAGATTTAGAATTACCTAAGAACAAATTAATAGTAATGACTGGAGTTAGTGGTAGTGGTAAATCTAGTCTTGCTTTTGATACAATTTATGCTGAAGGACAAAGACGTTATGTTGAAAGTTTAAGTGCTTATGCTAGACAATTTTTAGGTAATATGAATAAGAGTGAAGTTGATAGTATTGAGGGACTTAGTCCAAGCATTTCAATTGATCAAAAATCAACTAATAAGAATCCTAGAAGTACAGTTGGTACTATCACAGAAATATATGATTATTTAAGACTTTTATTTGCTCGTATTGGTATTCCTTATTGTAAAAATCATAATATACCTGTTCAAAGTCAAAGTATAGAAGAAATGACTAACAAAGTTCTTGAATTAGAAATTGGTACTAAAATAGAAATAATGGCACCAGTTGTTCATGGTGAAAAAGGAACTCAAAAAGATTTACTCGAAGATTTAAGAAAAGATGGCTTTGTTAGAGTAAAAATAGATGGAGAAACTTATGATTTAAATGATGATATAACTCTTGAAAAGAATAAGAAACATAATATAAATGTTGTGATTGATAGACTTTCTATTAAAGAAGATTCTCGTTCTAGAATATTTGAATCAATTGAAACATCTACTAAGATGGCTTCTGGTAAAGTAGTTATTAATATAATTGGAGAAAAAGAAATTGTCTTTAGTGAAAACTATGCATGTCCATTATGTGATTTTAGTATTCCAGAATTAGAGCCAAGATTATTTTCATTTAATAGTCCATTTGGTGCTTGTCCTGATTGTAAAGGTCTTGGTGTAAATAAACATATAGATGAAGATATATTAATACCTGATAAAACTAAATCTATAATGGATGGAGCAGTAGTATCTTTTCAAAGTGGAGAAACATTAAATATATACTATAAGAAGTTAAGTCTTGTTGCTAAACATTATAATATTGATTTGTATAAACCAGTTAAGGATTTAACTAGAAAAGAACTCGATATTATTCTTTATGGTTCTCCTGAAAAATTGGATTTAACATTAACTACTAGGAGTGGTAGTACACTTAAGAGTTATGATTATTTTGAGGGAATTATTACAAATTTAGAAAGACGTTATATGGAAACAACAAGTGGTGCAATTAGAGAATGGATTGAAAGATATATGACTGATTTACCATGTCCTACATGTCATGGTACTAGATTAAAAGATGAAGCATTAAGTGTAAGAGTCGGTGGTAAAAATATTATAGAAGTTACAAATTTAAGTATTAGAAATTTAATTGAATTTTTTGATAAATTAAAGTTAAACAAAGAACAAGCAGAAATATCATTTTTAATAATTAAAGAAATTAAAGAAAGATTAAATTTCTTAAAAAATGTTGGTCTTGAATATTTAACACTTTCTCGTGAAGCAGCTACTTTGTCTGGTGGAGAAGCACAAAGAATTAGATTAGCAACACAAATAGGTAGTAGACTATCTGGAATACTTTATGTACTAGATGAACCTAGTATAGGTCTTCATCAAAGAGATAATGAAAAATTAATTAATTCACTAAAAGAAATGAGAGATTTAGGTAATACATTAATAGTAGTAGAGCATGATACAGAAACAATGATGAATGCAGATTATCTAGTAGATATTGGACCAAAGGCAGGTACTGAAGGTGGATATTTAGTATGTGCAGGTAGTGTAGAAGATGTAATGAATTGTAAAGAGTCTATTACAGGTGATTATTTAAGTGGTAGAAAAAGAATAGAAATACCAAGTAAAAGACGTAAGGGTAATGGAAAAAGTATTAAAATTACTGGATGCAAAGAAAATAACTTAAAAAATATTAATGTAGAATTTCCACTTGGAAAATTTATTTGTGTAACTGGAGTTAGTGGTAGTGGTAAAAGTACTTTAGTTAATGAAATACTTGGTAAAACACTTTCTAGTGTAATAAATAGAAGTAAAGAAAAACCAGGAAAATATAAATCAATTAAAGGACTTGAAAATGTAGATAAAGTAGTTAATATTACTCAAGACCCAATTGGTAGAACACCAAGAAGTAACCCAGCTACTTATACTGGAGTGTTTGATTCAATAAGAGATGTTTTTGCAGAAACTCGTGAAGCTAAAATAAGAGGTTATGATAAGAGTAGATTTAGTTTTAATGTAAAAGGTGGAAGATGTGAAGCATGCTCTGGAGATGGAGTTAAGAAAATAGAAATGCACTTTCTACCTGACGTGTATGTTCCATGTGATGTATGTAATGCTACTAGATATAACAAAGAAACTTTAAAAGTTAAATTTAAAGGACTTAATATAGCAGAAGTATTAGATTTAAGAGTAAGTGAAGCATTAAAAATATTTGAAAATGTACCAAAAGTATATAAGACTCTTAAAATAATGGATGAAGTAGGATTAGGCTACGTACAACTTGGTCAAAATGCAGTAACACTATCTGGTGGAGAAGCATCTCGTGTTAAATTAGCTAAGGAACTTCAAAAGAAACCTACTGGAAAAAGTGTATTCATTTTAGATGAACCATCTACTGGACTTCATCAAGATGATATAAAAAGACTTTTAGAAATTTTGAATAGAATAGTTGATAATGGTGATACAGTAATTGTTATTGAACATAATTTAGATATTATTGCTGTTGCTGATTATATAATCGATTTAGGACCTGAAGGTGGAGACTTTGGGGGAGAAATAGTAGCTACAGGTACTCCAGAAGAAGTAGTAAAAGTAAAAGAAAGTTATACTGGAAAGTATCTAAAAGATATATTGAAAAAATAATAGTCATTTGATATTATTATGAGGGGTGGAAAAATGGTTGATTATTAAAAACTAGAGTTTTTAAGAAGAAACACCATATTAAATCCTATTGATTATATTAAAATACTTAGATTAAGATTAATTGCTAATATTGTACTAAATCAAAATATAGAAAGAGAAAAAGAGGTAAAATATGAAGGAAACATTAGACAAAGAATTAAGTAATTTTGAAGAAATAATTAAAAATTTATCATTAAAATCAAGTGATTTTTTAGTTAAAATAGTACTTGCATTAGTTGTAATGATTATTGGATTTAGAATTATTAATGCTATTGAGAAAAGACTTAAAAAGCCACATAAATTATCTAAAATAGATCCAAGTGCTAAAGGATTTATTATTAGTTTTGTAACTATCGCATTAAAAGTTATATTAATGATAGTGGTACTTTCAATAGTTGGTGTACCTATGGCATCTCTTGTTACTGTAGTAGGTTCTTGTGCAGTAGCAATTGGACTTGCTCTTCAAGGAGGACTATCTAACATAGCAGGTGGTTTAATGATATTAATATTTAAACCATTTAAAGTAGGAGATTATATAAGTGCTAATGGAATGGATGGTACAGTTAAAACAATTACAATGTTTTATACAACAATAACAACAATAGATAATAAAGTAATACAACTTCCAAATGGTAATTTATCAAATACAAGTATTATTAATTATTCAGCAAATCCTACAAGAAGAGTAGATATAGATATTTCTGTTTCATATAATAGTGATATTGATAAAGTTAAAAAAATAGTAAATGATATAATAAGTAAACATGAACTAATACTTCAAGATGAAGATAAGTTTATAAGACTTAAAACACATGCAGAAAGTGCTTTAGTATTTACTCTTAGAGTATGGACTAAAACAAGTGATTATTGGACAGTATACTTTGATTTAATGGAACAAATCAAAAAAGAATTTGATAAGAATAAGATTGAAATACCATATAATCAATTAGATGTACATGTAATAAAGTAGTATAGAAATATACTACTTTTTATGTTATACTTGATAGTAGGAGAACATATGTATATAGATAGACAAATAAAAAAAGAAATTGTTACTATTATAGTTTTAATATTATTTGTATTAATGTTATTTTTTGGTGTGTCTTATGCATATTTTGTAGCTACTGATTCTGGAGAGAGTAATAAAGTTAATATTGGAGACTTAGAAATTACTTTTTGTGATAAGGAATCTTGCAAAAATGATTATGAAAACTTTGGTGAAGTTATAGGAACTAAAGTTGTTAATGGAAAACGAGAAATAGAAGGTATTTATCCATATAGTACAAATAAAGAAGCAATTTTAGAAACACCATATATTTTTAATATTAAAAACACTGGTTCTTTAAATTCATATTTAACTATTAAGTTAAATGAAGATAAAGATTATAAACCATTAAATAATTATGAAAGTCTTACAAATAAATATTCTAATTATATTAATGTTGGTATTAGTGATTGTAGTAAAAAAATAGATAGAGAAAATGCTACTATTTTAAACTATTCATCACTTAGTGATAATATTATATTAAAAGATGATTTATTGAATAGTGGTGAAGATAAGACTTATTGTTTGTGGACATTTTTAAATAGCGATACACCAAATGAAGCACAAAATAGTTATTTTGTGGCTAATTTAGATTTTAGTGCTGAATATAAACCAAAACAAAAATAAGAGTTTAAAAAACTCTTTTTTTATGGTAAAATCTTACTTATGGAAAGAGATAAGATTAAAAATTTTTGTATAATAGCACATATAGATCATGGTAAGAGTACTTTAGCTGATAGAATACTTGATGTTTGTGGTGCGGTAAGTGAAAGAGAGAAAAAAGACCAAATATTAGATTCAATGGATCTTGAACGTGAACGTGGTATTACAATTAAATTAAATGCTGTTGAACTTCATTATAAAGGTTATACTCTTCACTTGATAGATACTCCAGGACACGTCGACTTTAGTTATGAAGTAAGTCGTAGTCTTGCTGCATGTGAAGGAGCAATACTAGTAGTTGATGCTACACAAGGTATTGAAGCACAAACACTTGCTAATTTATATTTAGCACTTGATTCTAATTTAAAGATAATTCCTGTAATTAATAAAATAGATTTACCAAATGCAAATCCTGAAAAAGTAAAAGATGAACTTGTTAATACTATTGGATTTGAAAGAGATGAAATACTATGTGTTTCAGGTAAAACAGGAGAAGGTGTTCCTGAATTATTAGATGCATTAGTTGAAAGAATACCAAGTCCTAAAAGTGATAGTAATAAACTAAGAGCATTAATATTTGATAGCTATTTTGATCCATATAAGGGAGTAGTAGTACTTGTTAGAATAGTTGATGGAAAAGTACGTGTAGGGGATAAAATAAGATTTATTAATTCTAATGCAGTGTATGAAGTATTAGAACTTGGTAAACATACTCCTCATGAAATTAAGAAAAATGAATTATGTGCTGGTGAAGTTGGATTTTTAAGTGCCTCTATTAAAAGTATTACAGAAGTAGAAGTAGGAGATACTATTTGTATCGATGGAGAAAATGTAGAGAGTCTTCCTGGTTATAAACCAATGAAACCAATGGTGTTTTCTGGAATATATCCAGTTGATAGTTCTAAATATAATCAATTAAAAGAAGCACTTTTAAAACTTAAATTAAGTGATGCATCTTTAATATTTGAACCAGAAACTTCTGTTGCACTTGGCTTTGGATTTAGATGTGGATTTTTAGGACTTCTTCATATGGAAATAATAGAGGAAAGAATAGAAAGAGAATTTGATATAGATATTATTGCTACTAGTCCTAGTGTTATTTATGAAGTTGTATTAAGTGACGGAAGTAGTGTTATGATTGATTCACCTTCTAAAATGCCAGATGCCACAAAAATATCAAAAATATTAGAACCATTTGTTAGAGCAAATATTTATGTTCCAAGTGAGTATATTGGCCCAATAATGGAATTATGTCAAGATAAAAGAGGAGTATATAAAGGACTTTCATATATTGATGAAACAAGAGTAAATATTGTTTACGAACTACCATTAAGTGAAATAGTTTATGATTTTTTTGATAAACTTAAAAGTTATACAAAAGGATATGCATCTTTTGACTATGAATTTATTGGTAATTATGAAAGTAAACTTGTTAAGATGGATATATTATTAAATGGAGAAATAGTTGATGCATTGAGTGTTATCGTTCATAAAGATGCTGCATATAGAAGAGGTAGTGTAGTTTGCAAAAACTTAAAGAAAATAATACCAAGACAAATGTTTCAAGTTCCAATTCAAGCAGCAATAGGATCTAAAATAATAGCTCGTGAAGATATCTCGGCAATGAAAAAGAATGTTCTTGCTAAATGTTATGGTGGAGATGTTTCAAGAAAAAGAAAACTTTTAGAAAAACAAAAAGAAGGTAAAAAAAGAATGAAACAAGTAGGTAGTGTATCTATTCCACAAGAAGCATTCTTAACAATATTAAGTACAGATCAAATGGAATAATTATTGAAAGAAAGTAAGAGAATCATTGATAGTAGTTCTATCATTTGATTTAATTGGTTTACTTTCTTTTATTTCATCTATTTCATTAACTTCTTTTTTCTTAAATAAACTTTTTTCATGAGTGGCATATGGCCTTATTTCTTTATAAACTGGTATAGATTTTTTAATAACATTTAATGTTTTATTAGTAGCACTAATAATATTTGTAAACTTTATATTTTTAATAAGTTCTAGTATATTAGTATTCATAATATCACCTAATATATTATATGAAAAAAATAATAAATATTTAAAAAAACATTTTTATTTTAAAATTAATATGTTATAATCTTTATATAGAATAGGAAGGAAGGTTTTGTTATGGAAGAAAATAAAAATATTGATTCAAATCAAAATGTACAAAATCCTGAACAACCTGTGCAAAATAATGCTGAAGGTGGAATAATTAGTACTACTGGTGAAGGGTTTAAAGAAATTGCTACAGGTATTTCATCAAAACTTTCTAAAAAAAATAAAAAAGATGAAGAACAAAGTATAACAGATGCAGTAGCATCAGGAAACTATAGTGCTGAAACTAATAGTTTAGCTAGTGGAGAAGGTATTGTTAAAAAATTATCTAAGAAGATAAATGATGCCTATGAAAACTTTGGTCCTGTTAAACAAGCACGTGAAAAAAGAGAAGCTTCTTTAGTTCCTCTAGTATTAAATCCAGAAGTTGATGGAGTTAGAAGTGAAGAGAAAGTAGTTTATAAATATGTTGCTAGAAATGAAAAAGGAAAAGTAATAACTGATTATTTTCCTGCATTTTCTAAGATGGATGTTTATTCATACTTACAAGATCAAAAAATGATTGTTTATGAAATATCTACTAGTAAAGGAACAAGTTTCTTACATTCAGAATCAGGTTCTTTCAAAACTAAAATGGGTACTAAAGACTTAGTTTTCTGGCTTGCTCAATTATCTACATATATTAAAGCAGGTATTCCATTAACTGATGCTGTTAAAGTTCTTGCTCAACAGGATAAAAGAAAAAAATATAAAACATTATATGATTCAATAATATATGAACTTACAACTGGACAAACATTCTCAGAAGCATTAAGGCGTCAAGGAGCAGCATTTCCTCCATTACTAGTTAATATGATTAAATCATCTGAAATGACTGGTAGTGTTGAAAAAACTCTTGATGAAATGAGTGAATATTATCAAGAAATATTGGATACAAGAAAAAGTATTATAAGTGCTATGGCATATCCATCAGTAGTTATGGTATTTGCAATTGGTATTGTTATATTTATGCTTACATATATAGTTCCTAAATTTGTTGATGTTTATGCATCAATGGGTAGTGAAATAAATGCAATTACTCAAATATGTTTAGACTTATCAGCATTCTTAAAAACTAAATATACGTATTTATTACTTGGTATTTTAGTTTTAGTACTTGGATTTAGATATTCGTATAAATACATTAAATCATTTAGAACATTTATGCAAAGAATATTTATGCATTTACCAGTTGTAGGTAAATTAATTATTTCTAAAGAATTATCAATGTTTTCAAGAACATTTGCATCATTACAAAAAAACAATGTATTACTTACTGATAGTATTGATATTCTTGCTAAAATAACAACTAATGAAATATATAAAGATTTAATGCTTAGAACAATTAATAATTTAATTAAAGGTAATAAAATGAGTGAAACATTTGCTGACCACTGGGCAATTCCAGAAATAGCATACTTTATGATTGTAACTGGAGAGTCTACTGGTGAACTTGCTGAAATGCTTGATAAAGTTGCAGATTATTATCAAAAAGAACAAAAAAGTACTGTTGCAACTATAAAGACATTTATAGAGCCAGTAATGATTGTATCACTTGCTGTTACTGTAGGTTTTATCTTAGTTGCAATATTAATTCCAATGTTTGATATGTATAACTTAGTATCTTAATTTATAGGGGGATTTATGGAAGTTATTATATGTATATGGCTTTCTCTACTAGGAGCAATCATGGGAAGTTTCCTTGGTTGTATGGGGTATAGAATTCCAAATAAAATAAAAACTACTTACCCAAGTAGTTTTTGCTCTAATTGTAACAAACCATTAAAATGGTATATGAACATTCCAATATTTTCATATTTATTTCAAAAAGGTAAATGTGTTTACTGTGGTGAGAAAATAGGTTTTATATATTTTATATGTGAAGTACTAGGATTTATATTATTTCCACTTAATTATTTATTATTTGGATTTAATTTAGATTTTTATATTTCTACTATATTAGTTTGTGTATTGATAGTTACAATAGTTAGTGATTTTAAATATTATTATATTTCAGATAGAGTACTTATAATTTCAGGTTTATGTTTACTTATTGTTCTTTATATTTTTATGGGAACTAGTGACTTTTTAATGAGACTTGTAAGTGCTGTAATATTATTTCTTGTTATGATAGGACTAAAGATACTTGGAAACTCTATGTTTGATAAAGAATCACTAGGAGATGGAGATATTAAGTTAATGGCTGTGATTGGTCTTGCATTAGGACTACTAAATAGTTTTATAGGTTTATTCTTTGCTGCTGTAATTGGACTTATATTTTCTTTAATAATTATTAAAAAGAATAAAGAAGGAATTATTCCATTTGGACCATTTATATTAATTGGAGCATTACTTGTAGTATATTTTTCTAGTATAATTACTCCATATATAAATGAGTTGTTATCTATATAAAAAAGACTTTTAAAAAGTCTTTTATTTTTTATTAACTAAAACCATTGTTCCAAGTGGATAGTTATCATATACATATTGACTAGCTTCAGCTGGAACTCTTACACAACCATGTGATCCATATTGATGATATGCTTGATTTCCATAATTTTGTTCATCATCACCCATCAAATCATGAATTCCTTCACCATATTCATTATATGGAATCCAGTGTTGTGCATATGATCCTCTAAATGTTGTAAATTCCCAGTTTTCTGCTTTCCAGTCTATATCAAATGCTCCTTCATGAGATGGTGTTGAGTCTTTACCGCTTCTTGTTCCCCATTGCTTAGTAGTGTAGCGTCCACCATCATTATCATCATAGCAATACATTTGTTGATTATCTAAATCAATAAATATGAAGTCACCTTTTAAATAATTAAGTTCACTTGTTTTAATGTAACCACTTTCATGAGTCATTTCGTTTACTACATATGAGTAATCACCACAATTATAATAAACCCAGTAAAGATCATAATCATCTACATTAAAGCTTTGACCATTTTGATTAATATCTGAATTCATTTGTTGGTCACGAGTTACATATGCATATGAATTTACTTCAGTAATATTATAATTTTCATCAATATCACTTAGCTTAACAAAATAGTTTTCTCTACAATAGTAGTCTCCTATATATGCATAATCTCCATCAATATAGAATAGGTAAGTAATAGAACCTTTTTTATTTTCTGTATTTAGTGGTACTAATTCATCATTTTGGTTTTTATAATATAGTGTAGCATTGTCTTTTAAATATACGAATCTACTTACTTGACGCTCTGATTCAATTAGCTTTGTACTAGTTACATATCCTTTAGTGCCATCTTCAAGTTCAATTAATGTATATTCACCATTTGTTGCTAGGGCAGTACATTCAGTATTTGGATAAATTGAATATTGATAAGCTCCAGTATCATCATAAAAGAAATCCCAATCGCTAGTAATACTATTTCTATTTCTTAATATTGGAGTAAAACTATTTTTATCTAGTATTAAACATCCGGTTAATGCTTGTTTATTAATATATCCTGTTGATCCATCTGGAAGTTCTACAAGTGAATATTTAGAGTTTTCTTTTATAACTCTTACTAATACACTTTTATCATATGAAATACTTGATAAATTTCCATTATTAAAATAAATAGGTTGCTTTTTCATAAGAGTATAATATGGTTTATCTTGACTTTCAACCATTGGTTCATCATCAGGATATACTCTATAAATTGTTATATTTGAACTATATTGTCCATCTTGAAACCATATATTTCCTAAATCCAAACTAGAAGGTGATTTTTCCAATTTTTTGGGTTTAAATAAACCTTTATGATATTTATCTGTTAAAGTTATATCATCATGACTAATATAGAAGTATTCATCATTTTCTGTTATTACAAATGAATAATTATCATTAAATGCTATTTCTAAGCATCTTGTTCCTTTATTAATATATCCAATACAGACTCCTTCACGATTATATACATATGCATCTTTATTAACTGTATAATCATCATTGTAACCATTATGAGATGTATTACTTATATTAATAGTTTCAATTATATCTTTGGAACACACATATTTTTGATTACCATTTGGAAGTTCAATTAAAGTAAATTCACCATTAGTACTTATACCTTTAACAGTAATTGTTTGTCTGTTTAAAACATCTGGGCTTAAATTAAATCCATGTAGTGCATAATCATATAATTGTGTATTACTAAATAGTGTGAAAAATTTTTCACTTTCAAACTCTTGAAATTCACTATCATCAATGCTTAAACTACTTAAATTATATGTATTTTCATTTTCTAATACTTCTTCAAACATAATACTATTAACTACTTTGTTATCACTAGTATCTGTATTAGACTGCAAATATTCGCAGCTTCCTAAATATATGCCTGCTGCTAGTATTGCTGTTGCAACTAAAGAAGCAGCTGCTTTTCCTTTTTTCTTCATTTTTTAATTTCTCCTTATTTATGAATTAGAACTTTAGTTCCTACTTCAACATTATCATATACTGTTTGTATTGCATCGTATGGAGAGTTAATACATCCATGTGATCCACCTGTATGATATATATTACTACCAAAGTCATAATAACTTCTCCATGAGGCATCATGATATCCAAATAAGTCACCTATAAATGCTACCCAGTAATCGACTTTAGCACCATCTTTTAATTCTTTATTTCTTTGTTTAACTGTAACTTGATAATAACCTTCAGGAGTAGGTGTTTCATCAGTACCAGTTGTAACATTAAATTCAAGTAACAATTCACCATCTACATAAAGATATGATTTTTGGTCACTAATATCTGTTTCAATATAAGTGTTTGGTAATTTTACTAAGCAAGCATTTGGAATATAAGAATAATTACCGTGTTCATCTTTACAATATGAGAAATAATCATATTCATCTATTATTAAAACTTTTTGATTTACTTCAATTATATCTCCAGTTTTTGGATAAAGTCTACTTGCTGGTCCAGTATAAGTTTCAGTATCTGAATTTAAAAATGCAAATTGATTACAATATACACTTGTCATTTGTGATAAGTATTGATGTTCTACATAACCATAAATACCATCAATATTCATAACATAATCATAAGTTCCATTAGAACCCATAACATGGCAATAGTCTTTTTCCCATACCCATCCAATAACTTCATTTAGTTCTTTATTTAAAACTGGTACTGTTTGAAGTATTTTAGCATCATAATTACAATCATAATATTCATTATCATTACTAGGTAATGTATCATACCAAGTTAAAACCTGAGGAGTTGTGTCCTCATTTTTACTTTCATTCTTATTACAACCCGTAAGTAATCCTAACATAGCAACAGCAGTTAAAATCATAACTTTAACATTATTTTTTTTCATAATTGAACCCCCTTAAAATTCGAATAGATTATACCACAAAATTGCGATTTTGTCAATTTTAAAGGCTTATATTTACTTGATTTATAATATTTGATATAATGAGTTTGGTGAAGCAAATGAAATATGAGTTAGAATATGAAACTGAAATTGAAACTAAATTAACAGATGCACAAAAAGAAAAAATTGCAAATGAAGCTGGTTCTTGGTTAAGAGTTTACTATGATCAAGGACTTGATTCTTATTATATTGATGATTTTGAATTTTTGAGTTTGGCTACTTCATATGAAGAACATAAACCTAGTGGAGCTAAAGTTATGCATTATGTTCTTGGAAGTGATAGTTTTGAAGGAGATTTAAAAAGATACATAGTTAATATTCCAGGTGCAAATATAATTAGAATATCTAAAGAAACACTAAAAATGCTAGAAAAATATTTTAGAGATAGAATAGATTATGTATATATTAATTTAGTTGAAAATAAGAAAGATAATTATGCTAATCAAATACAAGAATTTAAAAATTATGTTGGAATTAAAAATTTAGAAGATTATAGAAAATATTTAATAGATTCTGAAAATAATCAAATTACTGCTGAAGAATTACATAATATGAATGAAATAAATAATTCATCATTTGATGATAATATTGGTAGTAATATATATCATACAAATGGATCGCATGGATGTATTAACTATCCATATGATGCAATACAAACAGATGATAATGTTGAAGACAGTTTAAAATTATAAAACTTATAGTTGTTATAAGTTTTTTTTAGGAGTTAATTATGACATTAGCTATAATATTATTTATACTTACATATGTATTTATTTTTGTTTTTTCTAATCATAAACATATTGTTGGACTAATAAGTGCAATTATTTTTGTTGTGCTTGGAATTCTTCCTTTAAATAAAGTTGTTTCAAGTATTGACTTTAATGTGTTATTAATGATACTTGGTATTATGGGAACTGTTAATTTATTTATTGATTCTAAAATGCCAAATAAAATATCAGATACTGTAATTAAGGCAAGTCCTAATATTAAATGGATGACTATATTTTTAGCTTTATTTTCAGCTATTGTATCTGCTTTTGTTGATAATGTTGCTACTGTACTAATGATTGCTCCTGTAGCTTTATCTATTGCTAAAAAGTTAAATACTTCTCCAGTACCAATATTAATATCAATATCTATATTTTCTAATTTAGAAGGTGCTGCTACATTAGTAGGGGATACAACATCAATACTTCTTGCTGGTGCAGCTAATATGAACTTTTTAGATTTTTTCTTTTATGAAGGACATATTGGACTTTTCTTTATAATTCAAATTGGAACTATACTTAGTTTACTTGTTTTATATTTTAAAATAAAAGGTACTAAGAAAATTAATTCATCTGATAGTACAATAGTAAATGATTATTTTCCTACATATTTACTTGTTGGAACGATATTATCTTTAATAATAGCATCATTTATACCTGATAAGAGTCCTCTTACTAATGGAATAATTTGTATTAGTTTTTATATAATTGGTTTAATTAGAGATTTAATAAAAGATAAAGATATAAAAATATTAAAGAATAATTTAATGATAATTGATTATCAAACTTTATTATTGCTTGCTAGTTTATTTGTAATAATAGGTGGTATTAATGAAGCAGGTGTTATTGATAAAATAAGTGAATTCTTTGTAAGTGTATCTTCAAATGTATTTGTTTTATATACTTTACTTGTATTTGTATCTGTAATTATTTCTGCATTTATTGATAATATTCCATATGTTGCGACTATGCTACCTGTTGTTTCATTAATGGCGATGAATTTAGGTGTTAGTCCTACTGTACTATATTATGGACTAATTATTGGTGCTACTTTAGGAGGAAATATAACTCCAGTTGGAGCAAGTGCTAATATAGCATCAATTGGCATACTTAATAAGAATGGATATAATGTCTCATTAAAAGAATATATTTCATATAGTATACCTATTACAATAATCGCTGTAATATCTGGATACATTATTGTTATACTTGAATATTTAGTTTAAATTTGATATAATATACCCCGTTTTAAGGGGTTTTATTATGAAGGAAAAGAGTATAATTATTAGTGGTCAAGTACCAGATAATTACAAATTAAAAAGAATTGGTGATGGTTCTTGTGGTATTTGCTATAGAACAAATGATAATATGGTTTATAAAGAAATGTTTTCTACAGCATTAGATTTATATAGTCAAATTAAATTATTATCTCAATTTGATAGTAGTTTTATTGCTTTTCCTCAAACAATTTTATATAGCGATAAAATATCAGAAGAGAATTTTTTAGGTTATTTAATGAAATATTTTGATGGACTTACTTTGAATAAATTAGGTGATAAAATAGATATTTTGAAATTTATAAGACATTTAAAATTATTAGAAGAAGAAGTAAGAAATATAAGTTTAGAAGGTATTACTTTTTTTGATCTAAATCTAGATAATATTTTATATAGTGAAGAAAATGGTATAAGATTTATTGATACTGATTTATATGAAGTAAATTTATATTCAAAAGATGTTAATTTACAAGAAAATATGATGGAATTATGTAATGCAATTATGAAATTCTTATTTAATGATTATTATTTAACATTTAGAAATGAAAGGTTAGAGCATTTATATACTAGTTGTGGTCGTAATGGTCAAATAAAACCATCAGATTTTTTACTTGAATTTATTGAGTGTATTAATAAAAGTAGAAATACTAATGTAAAAACATTAAGACAACTAAGAAATCATGGATTTAGTTATTATTTAAGGGAGTGTTAATATGGAAAAGAAAATAATACTACCTAATACTGATAATTTAAAAATTACAAGTCTTGGTTGTGGTTGCAATGGAGAATGTTTTATAACTAATGATGGAAGAGTATATAAAGAATTATTTTTTAAAGATGAAGAAGAAAGACTTAGAAAATTAGTAGATTTTAATAGTGATGTTTTTGTATTTCCTGAAACACTTATATATACTGAAAGTGGATTTATGGGTTATTTAATGAGATTTGTAGATGGACAGGAGTTAATTAAACTAAATCAAGATGAATTAGTAAGAGAATTTATTTATGCATTACTTAGTGTTGAAAAAGAAGTAATAGAATTAACTAAAAATAAAATTAAAATTAATGATTCATCTGACTATAATATTATTTATACTAAAGATAAAAGAATAGAAGTAATTGATACAGACTTTTATGATGTTTATAAAAGTGATAATAATTTATATAGAAAGAATTTAATAAGTATTTCATTTGGAACATTAGCTCCATTTATTGGATATAGTAAATATAATAGTTTTATAGATGATAGACTTAGAAAACTATATAAATATTTATGCGATGGACTAATAAAACCATCAGAGTTTTTATATGAATTAACTATAGAATTTGAGAAGATGTGTTTAGAGTGTTCAACAGTTAGTGAATTTAATAAATGCATGGAGCTAGTAAGAAAATAATATAATTAATTATATGTTTATTGTTTTATTATTACTATTAGTGTATAATAATCAAGATTTTTTAGTGGGGGAGTTTTATGAACTTGATATATGATAAAGAAAATTTATATGGTATAAAGAGTATTGGTGAAGGCGCTTTTGGTACATGCTATTTAACAAAAGATGGGAAAGTTATTAAAATATTTCATAGAAATCATGTAAGATTTGAAAATGATATTAAAAAACTTTCGACTTTGAATAATGGTAGTTATGTTTTTCCTCAAGAATTACTTTATTATCCAATTGTAGAAAGTGGTTATTTAATAGGATACATAATGGAATATGTTAAAGGAAATGAATTATATAACTTGTTTCCTTCAACTGACATGAATAAACTATTAGCGGCTATATGTATTTTAGAAAAAGATACAGATAGATTGTCAGAAGAACACATACAAATAAAAGATATGAAAGGTGGTAATACATTATACACCTATGATAATAGAATTAAAGTTATAGATACTGATTTATATGGATTTATAGCTAATGCAAATTACAATAATATTCAAAATGGCAATATGCAAGAAATAGCATATTTAATATCTACTGCTGTTATTAAAAGAAATGAAAGACAATTTAAAAGTACTAGATTATTAAATTTATATAATGATAGTTATTATGGAAAAGTTAATCCTTCATGTTTTCTATTTGAAATAATGGAAGAAATTAGAAGGGTAAGTAAAGAAGAAGTAGAAACTTATCAAGATTTCTATCGTGGTATGAGATTAATAATGAGAAAATAAACTTTACAAACAAAAAATAAGATGTTATAATTATTGCATTGTGAAAACAAATGAGGAAGACGTTATATAACATACGTTTATAGAGAATTAGCATTTGGTGGAAGCTAAGAAACAAAGGTTATATATGAATCACTTCTGATGTTGCTTATGGATAAGATAAGCACGGGTATTACTCGTTAAAATAATTAAGTTAATTAAAGGATGGTACCGTCATTTTTGACTCCTTGTACTATCCTTTTTATTTTGAAAGGAGAAATATTATGAAACAATTTAAAGAACTTGATAAGAGTGAAGTAAAGAAAGTAGAAGAATCAAGAGTTGAATCTTGGAAGAAAATGGATTTACTTAATAAGACAATTAAAAATAGAGAAGGAAAAGAATTCTTTAACTTTTATGATGGACCAGCTTATGCTAATGGATTTCCAGGGGTACATCATTTACTAGCTAAAATATTAAAAGATGCTATATGTAAATATAAAACAATGCAAGGATATAGAGTAGATAGAAAAGTAGGATGGGATACACATGGTCTTCCAACTGAAGTTGCTGTTGAAAAATTACTTGGATTTACTGGTAAAACTGATATTGAAAAATATGGAGTTGAAAAATTCTGTGAAGAATGTAAGAAGAATGTTAGATTAAATGAAAAAGAATTTGTTCGTTTAACTGATAGAATGGGTCAACTAATTGATACTGATAATGCATATATTACATTTAAAAATGAATATATTGAATCAGAATGGTGGAGTTTAAAGAAATTCTTTGATGCTGGACTTGTTTATCATAGTCATAAAATTTTACCATATTGTCCTAGATGTGGAACAGAACTTTCTACTCATGAAGTAAGCGATAATTATAAAGAAGTAGATGTAAATTCAGTTATTATTCCATTTAAGATTAAAGATAAAGATGAATATTTCTTAGCATGGACAACTACTGCTTGGACATTAATGGCAAACTTAGCACTTTGTGTTAATCCAAATGAAGAATATATAAAAGTTGATAGTAAAGGATATAAATTTATTCTTGGTAAAAAACTTGCAGATAGTGTTTTAGGTGAAGGATATACAGTACTTGAAACTTATAAAGGTACTGATTTAGAAGGTATTGAGTATGAACAATTAATGCCTTATGTAGAAGTTGAAAAAGATGAAAAAGCATTTGTAGTAACATGTGATGAATATGTAACTATGGAAGATGGAACAGGTATTGTTCATATTGCTCCTGCTTATGGTGCTGATGATGCTAGAGTATGTGAAAAATATGGTATTACATTTAAAAATCCAGTTGATTTAGAAGGTAAATATACTTGTGGTCCTTGGAAAGGAAGACTAGTAACAGATTCTGAACTAGAAAGTGAAATAATTGCTTATTTAAAAGAAAATGATAAATTATTTAAGAAAATAAAAATATCACATAATTACCCACATTGTTGGAGATGTAAGAGTCCATTAATCTATATGGCTAAACCAGCTTGGTATATTAGAGTTACTGAAATTAGAGATAAAATAGTTGAAGCTAATAAGAGTGTTAACTGGTATCCTGATTTTATTGGTGAAAAGAGATTTGCTAATTGGCTTGAAAATGCTCAAGATTGGGGAATTTCTAGAAGTAGATATTGGGGATGTCCAATTCCATTATGGACTTGTGAATGTGGTCATAAAGAAATGATTGGTTCTATTGATGAACTTGTAGAAAAGTCAATTGAAAAAATTGATCACAATATAGACTTACATAAACCTCATGTAGATAATGTACATATTAAATGTCCAGATTGTGGTAAAACTATGAGTAGAATTTCAGATGTTATAGATGTTTGGTATGATAGTGGATGTGTTCCATTTGCTCAATATCATTATCCATTTGAAAACAAAGAATACTTTGAAAGCCATTATCCAGCATTTATCGCAGAAGGTTTAGACCAGACAAGAGGATGGTTCTATACATTAATAGTAGTAAATACTTTCTTATTTGGTAAGAGTCCATTTAATAATGTTCTTGTAAATGATTTACTTTTAGATAAATATGGTCAAAAGATGCATAAATCAAGAGGAAATGCTGTTGAACCATTTAGTATAATGGATAAATATGGTGCTGATGCTACTAGATGGTATATGGTACATGTTAGTCCTGTATGGACACCACTTAAGTTTGATGAAGATGGTGTTAAAGAAGTTAATTCTAAATTCTTTAGTACTCTTAAGAATACTTATACATTCTTTGAAATGTATGCTAATGCAGATAATTTAGATCCAAGAGAATTTAAGATTAAATATAAAGATTTAGAAGATATAGATAAATGGTTACTTTCTAAATATAATAGTTTAGTTAAAAATGTTACAGATGCATATAATGAATATGATTTAAATAAAGTAGCACATTTTGTTCAAGACTTTGTTTGTGATGATTTATCTAACTGGTATATTAGACGTAATAGAAGAAGATTCTGGCAAAGTGAACTTGATGATTCTAAGAAAGCCGTATATAAAACTACATATGATGTACTTGTTGGAATTTGTAAATTAATAGCCCCAATCGTACCATTTGTAAGTGATGAAATATATACTAAATTAACTGATGAAGAAAGTGTTCATCTTTCTGACTTCCCAGTTTATGATAAAAAATTAATTGATAAATCTTTAGAAGAAAAAATGGATTTAGTAATAGAACTTATCAGTTATACTAGAAATATTAGAGAAGAAGCTAAAATTAAAGTTCGTCAACCAATTAGTGAAGTTATATTTGAAAGTAAATATAAAGAGATTATTGGTGATTTTGATAGTTTATTTAAAGAAGAACTTAATGTTAAAAATGTAGTTTGGGCAGATAATATGAATGAATATTTAACTGTTACATTTAAGCCAAACTTTAAAACAGTTGGTAAGGTTCTTGGAAGTGCTATTAAAGAATTTACTGAATACTTAAAGAATGTTAGTGATGAAGATCAAGCTAAGATAGATGCGGGTACACTAAAACTTAAACTTGATAATAAAGAATATACAATTGATAATACTTATGTTCTTAAAGATGTAAGTGCTAAAGAAGGATATAGTGCAGTAATGATTAATTATAAGAAAGTAGTAATTAATACAACTCTTACTCAAGAATTAATTGATGAAGGAATTGCACGTGAAATAGTATCTAAAGTACAAAATTTAAGAAAAACTAGTGGATTTGATATTGCTGATAGAATAGAAATGACATATAGTGCTACAGATGAAGTGAAAAATGCTCTTGAAAACTTTAGAGATTATATTATGGATGAAGTACTTGCTGTTAAACTTGAAGAAGATAGTTCTGCAAGTGAAGAATTAAAAATTAATGAATATGATATGAAAGTATCTATTAAACAAGTAAAATAAAGGATTTAATCCTTTATTTTTTTAAAGTAAATAAATTGTAAATTGATTTGTGAAATCTATGTGATATAATGAGGTTAAGGAGAGTGGAAAATGAAAAAATATTTAAGCATTTTTCTAGTTTCATTATTTCTTTTATTTCCTTTTGTAATTAAAGCAGAAGGTGAAGAAACTGAACCTGGAAATGAAGTAGTTGAACTTTATGGTGTATATATTAATGACTATGAAGTTAAACTAAATGTTGGTGAAGATCACACATTAAATGTAGATTTTTATCCAATCGATTACACTGAAAATGTAATCTATAAGAGTAGTGATGAAACGATTGCTACTGTAAGCAACACAGGTGTTATTCATGCAGTTGCTGCTGGAAAAGCAACAATTAGTGTTACTGGAGAAGTAAGTGGAGAAACTGATTCTATTGAGATTTCAGTTTATAATCCAATTACTGATATTGAGGTAACAGGTATTCCAGAGAAAGGAATGGCAGTATATGGTTCTTATATCTTAACTGCAGAGATTGTTCCTGGTAACACAAAAGAAACTGAAGTCGTATGGGATATTGATAGTGATGAGGCTTATGTATCTAGCGGTGGCACTTGCTATGTTAATGACAAAGAAGTTGAATTAAAAGATAATCAAGCTTGTGTTAGATTACATGAAGAAGGGGATTACAAATTACAAGTTAGTGTTTATAATACTGATTTTAAGAAAACAATTGACTTAAAAGCAGTAAAGATGGTTACTGATGTTTATGTTGTATTTCCAGCTACAAACTATAATTTGGTAAACGATTCATTAGTAGGAGCTATTATATATCTAAGCGAAGGTAAAACAATGCAATTAGAGGTAAATGGATATCCTAGTGATGCTCCACAAGTATATACTTATAGTGTAACTGATGAAAGTATTGCTACTGTTGATGACAAAGGTTTAGTTACTGCATTAAAAGCAGGAGTTGTTACTGTTACTGTAACAGCAACAGAAACAGGAGCTAATTATAGTGTAGAAGTTACAATTAAAGATAAAGCACCTACACTAAAGAAATTTACAAAATTTGAAACAGCTAGTTATGATGCAAATTCTGCATTTGTAGCATGGTATCCAGTTGATGGAGCAGCTAAATATAATATTTATAGAGCTACTTCTAAAAAAGGAAAATATAAACTAATTCAAACTACAACAAATTATTATTATGAAGATACTAAATTAAAATGTGGAACTACTTATTATTATAAGATTCAAGCAGTTAATTCAAGTGAAAAAGTAACTTCAAAAATATTAAAAGTAAAAATTAAACCAGATACAGTTAATTATGCATATCCAGAAACTGTTACTGATAAAAAAGTTAAATTAGAATGGTATAAATTAAATGTAACTGGATATGAAGTATATAGAAGTACTAAGAAAAATAAAGGATTTAAGAAAGTAGCTACTATTAAAAAAGCAGCAACTATTACTTATACTGATAAGAAATTAAAACCTAATACTAAATATTATTATAAGTTTAGAACTTATAAAACAGTTAAGGGTAAGAAAATTTATTCTGATTATACAAAGAATCCAATTGAAATTACTACTGCACCAGCAGTTCCAAAAGTAACTATAACACCAGATTCTATTAGTTCATTAAAAATAAACATTCCAGCAAGTAAAGGTGCTGTTAGATATGAAATTTATAGAGGAACTGATAAAAATGATGTAAATAATTATGTAATGTCATTAGATACAGCAGGAGCTTATGTAGATGATTATTTAAATTTTGGAACTATTTATTATTACAAAGTTAATGCATGTAATAGTGATTGGAATTGTAGTACTACAAGTATTATAAGTGCAAAAGTTACAACAAAAGTACCAACATTAACATTAACTAAAGAAGGAAAAGGAAAAGTTAATGTAAGCGTAGGTACTGTAGCTGATGCTACTGGATATGAAGTATACAAGAGTACTAAAGAAAAGAAAGGATATAAATTATTAAATACTGTTTCTGAAACTGAAAGAACATTCTTAGATTCTGGAAAATCTAAAAAGACTTATTATTATAAAGTACGTTCTTATAGAGAAGTAGATGGTACTAAAGTATATAGTCCTTATAGTAAAGTAGTAAAAGTTAAAGTAAAATAGACTCAAATTGACTTTGAGTCTTTTCTTTGATATAATATTTGCCATATTTTTGGGGGTTATATGATTACAATTTATATTAATAGTGAAGAAGATTTTAGTTTATTAAATAATTATAAAAATAAAGATAAAATTATTAAAATATATATTAATAGTGATATTGATTTTAAAAGTATTTTTAAATCAATTAAAGGGTTAAATGAATATACTATATATATTTATGGTAATAATCATATTTTATCTCATATATGTATTAATAGTAGTGAAGATATGGCTGGCATTATTTCCTCATGTAAGAATTTATATGTTAAAGATTTAAATATTACTAATTCTTCATTAATTGGTAGAGTACTTAGCGGAATAATATGTGGTAATGTTGAAAATGAAGTAGTACTTGATAATGTTCATTTAACTGATACAGTTGTTGCATCTGAAGCTTATGGTGGAAGTGTAGTTGGTTTTTGTGATGAATTGTCAATTTATGATAGTGAAATAAATGCTGAAGTTCGTGGATTTGATGTAGTAGGTGGAGTTGCTGGTATGGCAAATAGTTTAACGGAATTTAATAATAATATTAAATGTACAATATTTGGTGTTGGCAAAGCCTTAGGTAATGAAGTAGGGTACTGTGAAAGAAAGTATAAAAAAGAAGGTAATAAATTATCTAAACGTTTCCATTTTTAATAAATTCTCTGAGCATTTTAATTAATGCTCTTTTTTCTATTCTTGAAACATAACTTCTTGATATATGTAACATTTTAGCAATTTCTTTTTGAGTTTTTTCTTCTTCATTATTAAGTCCATATCTCATTTTAATAATTTTAAGTTCTCTATTACTTAAAACGTTTAAATATTTAGTTAAATGTTTTATATTATCTTTATACTCTAATTTTTCATCTAGATCTGGATTGTTTTCTTCAATTACATCAATTAAAGTTATATCACCACCATCTTTATCATGAGCAATTACATCATTAAGACTAACATTATTATTGTATTTCTTATTACTTCTAAAATACATTAATATTTCATTTTCAGCACATTTAGCAGCATAAGTAGTAAGTTTAACACCTCGTTTATCATTATATGAATCAATTCCTTTTATTAATCCAATTGTTCCAATGCTAATTAAATCATCTGAAGAAATATTATTGCTTTCATATTTTTTTACTATATGAGCAACTAATCTTAAATTATGTTCAATTAATTTGTTTCTTGCTTCTTTATTTCCTTTTAATAATTCACTTATATAATATTCTTCTTCTTCATTAGATAAAGTGGGGGCAAATACATTTAATGAATAACTTGTTGTAAATAGCATTAAATCACTAAAAAATATTTTTATTTTATTTAATAATTCTTTCATATTAAATTATATTTTAATACAAAAATAAAATAACCAAATTAATGGTTATTTTAATTCTAATTTTTTATCATTATTTTTAAATAATAATTTATATTTTTCTTCAAGTTCATCATCTAAGCGTTCATATTTTTCAAATAATTCTTTATATTGTTTAGCTTCTTTATCAATTTCTATTTTTTCTTTAATCATTCTTCTAATTTTACGTTTATTATTAAATATATCTCCAATGTTATCTACTGCATCAACAACTCCTTCTTCAAAGAAGAATGCATATGCTCCAAGTTCTCCATCGGATAAATGATATAAAACACCTTCAACTACTGAATATAAGGCAATTACTAATAATGTATATAAAATTACTAACCATGAAGAACTAGTTTGCTCAACAAAATCTTCTTTATCTACATTTGTTGTTATTTCTACGACACTATATTCATTAGTTGTTTTATTATTAACAACATCAGACTTTGATACTTTTTGTGTTTCAATTAAATCATCTTCACTTACACTATAATTAATATAATCTTCTGGATTTTCACTTTCACCATTTAAAGCATATACTTTAATAGTTCTTTCTCCCTTTTCATTTACTTCTGAATATACTTTTAATACTTTTGCGTTATCAGTGTTTTCACTAAATGTACTAATAGGGTATCTTCCATCAATTGTGTCATAGCATACTTTATCTGTTCTATAATATGTAGTAGTTTTTGGTTTACCTTTACTTATTGCAAAAGTAGCTCCTCCTGCCACTATGGAAATTGATAATATAAATGATATTATTTTAGCTAAGTATTCTTTTCTACACATTTTATTTTCACGTTTTAGTTCACTAATATCCTCATTTCTATCATCAATACGTTCTTGAGAATTATTATAGCTTGCTTTATTTGAATTAATTTGACTCTTATATTTCTTTTTTTGATCAAAAATATTTTCTTTATAATTATTTTCATTCATTGATATATTAAACATATATTCAATTTCAGCATCTTTTGAAACTAGCATATTATCTAATTGTACTCTTAGAGTATTAGTGTCTTCTGCCATATAATCAAATATTAAATAACTTAATCCCATATTTATAAGTGCATTATGAATAGAAGAAGAACCTTTTAATTGATATTCTTTTTTAATAGCGATATAAATAGTCTTAAATAATTCTTTTGAATTATTATTAAATTTAAAACCATATTTTTTAAGTTCTTCTATATCAAGTAAACTATTTAAAATTTGACTTATTATTTTATTAAATTCATCATCAGTTAAGTTTGCATTTAATTTAGAAATTATTTCTTTATGATTAAATAGAAGTTTTGATGATAGTAATATTTTATCTATAAATGATTCAAAATTACTTATAAGAGTACTTAAATCACTTATTAACTTATCATCTTCTGCTTGATAAGCACTTTGACCAATCATACTATTGTTTTCTTCTTTTATTTGATCTAATTTAGTAGAGAACATTTTAATTTCTTCTAAATAGCTTTTAGTATCAAAACCATATTTTCCAAGTTCTTCTATTTTACCATATAGATTTTGTATTTTAGGTCTTAATTCATATAAATTTGAATAATTCATTTGTTACCTCCTATTTTAGTTTTCTTGTATATCCATTATAATCTAATAATTCATCATATTTATCAAATTCTTTTAATAATCTTTCATATTCATTTTTTGCTTTTTCATATTCTTCTTTTGTTTTTAAATATCTTGATTTATCATAGTGTCCATTTTCTTTACTTTTTAATCCTTCTACAAAACTTTTATATTCATTCATTATTTCATTAAGAGCTTCAAGAAATTTATCTTTATATGCTATTGTAAATGCTAAGTTTCCTGTTTTTTGATTAGCAGTTTCATACAACATTGCACAAAGCATATCTACAAGACCCCATCCAAAGAATAATAAAATATGAACTAAAACTTCTATCAAAATAAATCTATCTGTATCACTATAATCAAATGAAGTAGGTATAAATATTCTTTTAATTTCATCATCTTCACTTGAGTAATCTAAATTTGAAACATATTTGCTTCCTGTAGCAGTAATATTTGACTTTCTTAATTCAACATTTTCATATTCTTCAATTGGTATTCCTGTATTTTTAACTACATAGTCAGTATATTCTCTTGTTTTATCATCGCTTTCGCCTTGATATACTCTAATTAATACTTCATCATCTTTTAATTTAGTATAAATAGAGTCTTCTTCTTCACCTAATACTGTATCATATACTATACCAGTAGTTTTATATGATGCTTCGTTTTTAAATCCAGTGTTTAAAGCTCCATTAGCTCCAATAAGTATAGCTACTGATACAATATTTGGAATAAATACTCTAAGTGCTTTAAATATGCTTTTTCTCAAATGTGAGAATGTTTCTCCAACGTCATATAATTTATCTTTTTTAAGCATTTTTTGTCTATTGTAATTTTGTTCTTTTTTATCTAAATCATTTTTAGCATCATAAAATTTATCTAATATACTATCTTTCATTCCATTTTCATTTAATGCTAGTAAATATACCATTTTTGGGTCTATGTTGTTTAATGATAGTACTTCATTATATCTTTTATATATATCTTTTTTATCTAAATTTTGTTTTACATCTTCATCTATTAAAGATTTAATTTCACTTGTACAGACACTCATACTAATTAAACTAGAAAGTAGAGTAGATGTACCTTTTATTCTAAATTCGCATTTAATAATCTTATATAAATTATTACAAAGTTCATTTTCACGTCCATTTTTATATCCTGAATTATATAAATCCATATATTCCATAGCATCACTTAATATAAGACTAACAATACTATCTAATTTATTTTGAGTTATATCATCATTTAGTTCTTGTACTACTTTATCTGAATCGTCATAAATAGCAAATTTCTTGTAAACTCTACTAGTATATTCATCTAATTGATTGATTAATGCATCAATAGCTGCTAGGGTAGTTGTTTCTTTTTTAGATAATGTTAGTGCATTTGCATTAGTATCAAATACATTATCTAGTCTTTCATTAATTCTATCAAATTCATTTTTTAAAAATGTTGTATCATAATTAAGACCTCTAATAGTTTCAATCTTTTTATAGATTTTACTTAATTTATTTTTAAGTTCATAAATATTCATACATACCTCCTATAGTTTTAATTTCTTTTCTATATTTAATGTTTCTGTTAAATAACTGTATTCATCTAATAATTTATTGTATTCATTAATTAATTTTTCTAAATATTCTTTTTTCTTTATTAATTCATCTTTACTATATACAGTTCCATCTTCCAGTTCATATAATTTGCTTTTAGCAAATCTAATTTCTCTTGTAGCTTTTTCTATTCCTTTTTTTAAATAATAATAATTATCTTCAGATGGGGTTAATACTCCAGTAAAACCAACGTCAGTTACTGTAGATATAAACGTATCGCTCATCCACCATGCTATTGTTATAAGAAAATGCAATAATCCCATTAATAAATATACACTAATGTCTCTATCTATTTTTTCAATTTTTGATACACTTGTATATGCTTCATCTGAAATAGCTTCTTTTGTATAACTATTATTTTTTGTAACAAGATATTCATCACTTAAATCTATATTTTCAGGATCAATTTCTAAATTTTCTTGGTCTCTAATTACATATCTTTTATAACTTCTTTCACCATTATCTCTTTTGGCTCCATATACTTCAACGACAACATCTCCAACCTTTGTATCATTTGCATCATATTCTTCATAATCTGTATATCCTTCAATAGTGTTATAAGATGTACCAGTTTTATGTTTGTAGTTACCTGTAAATGCACTCAAAAGAGTATTTGCTCCAAGTAATATAGATGCACTTAATATAATAGGCACTATTTGTTGTCTTAATTTTTTATATGCTTTTCTTAAATTCTTTTTAGCTTCTTTATTTTCTTTTTCTGCTTTATTTTTTAAAACTAAATACCAGTCATAATCATCTTTAGCATGCATAACACTATCTAATTTATCTTTAAATAGTTTTTGTAATTCCATTTTATAATTATCGTTATATATTGATATTAATAAAATAGTTTTTCTATCAATTTTAGTATTTTTAAATGTTTTAGAATCTAATTCATTGACTCTTTTTTTGATATCATCATTATCTAGTAAGTCTGCAACATCTTTATTTAATAATACTTGTATACCACTAGTATCTACATTCATATTTTCAAGAGTGTTTAGTATAGTATAAGTTCCGTTAAACTTAGCTTCATCTAATATTAACTTATATAGAGTAGGAGTAAGTTCTGTATTAAATCTATCTGTAGTAAAGTATCCTTGAGTAATTAAAAATTTATAATCTATTAAATCATTTAATATTACTTTTAAGCATTCATTGAATTCTTCTTTGGTAGGTTTCTTTTTATTATATAAATCTTGAATAGTTTTAATATCACTAAATATTCTAAATGATTTATATAGTTTATCTACATATTCTTCTAAACTATCAGTAAGTTTTAATAAATTAGATATTTCTTTATTTTGAGTTTTAACCTGAGTACCACCACTAATACTATTTGGTACTTCGTCGTATCTTTCTAATAAACTATCAACCATTTTAAATGCTTTTTTAATTTCACTTGAATCAAATTTATTATCATTAATTTCTTCTAATTTTAGATAGATTTCTTCAAGTTTTGTTTTTACTGTATATAAATCTTCAAAGTTCATTATTTACTCCTTTTTAGTTGCTTATTATAACCATAATTTTTAAGTATTTCTTCTAGATATTGATATTTTTCGTAAGCTAGAGAATATTCTTTATTAAGAGAATCTAATTCTTTCTTTAATTTTTTTAATTCAGATTTTCTTCCTTTAACATTTTCATATATATATTTTCTATTAATTTCATATGTTTCTCTATTTATGTAATCTAGATAATGACGAAGTCCTACTAATAAGCTGAATATAGATCTAGGGCCTTTTGAGTCATAATAGTAAGCATCTGTTCCAATTGTTCCAATTATTACATCTATCAATGCTATTGGAAGACTTATAAGTAAATGTAATGCAAATCTAATAAGTGAATTTTCTTTAATATCTTGATAGTCTACATCTACTATTTGCTTACCAACTTTAAAGCTTTCAAGTGATTCATTATTAGCATCTTCATCATATTTGTATTCAGAACTAGTAAAATCCATACTTTCATAATCTACGTCTTCTATTTTAGTTATATCAAAATCACTATCATTAAATTCATATGTTTTAATAACTCTAGCACCATTATTATGAGCATCGTTATAAATAGTTATAGTTGTATCTCCAACTGGTTCATTTCCATATGTTATTTCTGTATCATTACCATTTAAAGTATCATATACTTCTGTGGTTTGCTTATAACTTGTTGTTTTTTCATTTATTCTTGGGCTTGCTAATATATTAGCAGTAATAAATACTGTTAAAGATAGTATTGCAGGAATAATTGTTCTTTGTAAAAGTAGTTTCTCACGCTTATTTTTTTTATTTGTTTTTTCTTGTGCTTTTATGTCTTCACTAAGTTCATTTGATTTTTCATTTAAATATTCAAATTTATTTAAATATGGATCTAATTCATCTTTTATTTTATCTAAATATCCACTTTCATTAAGGGATATGATAAGTAATGCTTTATCATATAAAGTGTAATCTTGCAATACCATATTATTTATCATACGATATGGATCGATGTATTTAAAATATTTTTTATAGTCTAAAAGAAATAAATTATCTATTTTATATTCATCTAATTTTGAATTTCTAATGTAATTTAAAATATGAGAATAACCATTATATTTAAATTCCATTTTAATTAGTTTATAAAAAGTAGGGTATAATTCATCAAATTCTTCTATACCAATAGTAGACCTTTCATAATTCATTAAATCATTTAATATAGTTTCAAGTAATTTATTTAATTCTTCTTTAGAAAGATTATCATTGTAAGACTTTATACTTTCAAATATATGAATAGCTTTCAAATAACTATTAACTGTTGATTCTAGTTGTAGAAATTTATCATATAAATCTTTAGTATCTCCAAGAGTTTGAACATTAGTGCTTGTTAATACATTATTTTCACTTATTTCATCACATAAAGTACTTAAAGAATTAATTTCATTTTTAATAAGTGTTGTATCTATATGATATTTTTCTAGAGTATCACAATTATTATAAATAATACCTAATTTTTCTTTTATCTCAATTAAAGATATTTTTTTCATCTCAAACCCCTTTTTCTAAGAAAGTGGCAATATTATACCACAAAACACTAAAAAAGTAAATATAAATCTGTTGTTATCAATACCAAAAAAATTAATGTGTAAAGCGAACAATTTAGTATTAAAAATTAGAAATAGCCTAAAATAGGGCGTTTGTGTTTTTATGAGCAACTTTTTTAAAAAAGTCAAGATGTAAAATTTTATATTTTTTGAAAAAATGTTGTAAAAAAACATTTACAATTTTTTATATTTATTATAAGATTTATTTAGGTTAAAGAGTAGTAACTCTTTTAGAAGGTGAGGAATATTATGGAAAGGGATTTTTTTAATGACATTATCGTTGTAAAACGTAGTGGTCAAAGGGTTAACTTCAATCCAACTAAGGTTGCAATTGCAGTTAAAAAAGGTTTTGATAGCGTATATGAAGAGTATGATGAAAAACTTGTAAATAAAGTTAAGGAGAAAGTACTCGATTATATAGAAAAAGAATACAAAGATAGAAAGACAATTGGAGTAGAAGATATACAAGATGTAATTGAAGAAGTTCTTAAAAAGATGAAATATAATGAAGTATATGAGTCTTTTAAAGGATATAGAGAAAGAAGAGCTGCTTCAAGAGATGCATTTGTTGTAAAACAACAACATAAGTTTGTTAAAGCTATTGAGTCTTTAGGACTTAAGAGTGCTAATGAAGAAGATGCTAAAAGAGAAAATGCAAATGTTGATGGAGATGGACCAATGGGAACAATGCTTCACTTTGGATCTACTGTTTCAAAAGAATTTGCTAAAGCATACTTAATGGATAATAAATATGCTCGTGCTCATGATGAAGGTGCTATTCATATTCATGATTTAGATTTCTGGGCAATGGGTACTACAACTTGTACTCAAATTGATTTAAATAAGTTATTTAAGAATGGATTTTCAACAGGTCATGGATATTTAAGAACACCAAATTCAATTGCATCATATTCAGCACTTGCTGCAATAGCAATTCAAGCAAATCAAAATGAACAACATGGTGGACAAAGTATTCCAGCATTTGATTATTATATGGCTCCTGGAGTTTTAAAAACTTTTAAAAAGGAATTTAAGCAAGAATTAAGTGAATTAATTGACTTTGAAGGATTTAGTGAATTTGTTAAATTTGATAAAGTAGTTGAATTAATAGATAAACTTGAAAGTATTGAGTTTGATATGAATATATTTAGTGATTTTACTTCTAAAAGTAAAAAGCTAGATGAAATATTTAATACAGCATATAACAACGCTATTAAGAAAACTGATAGAAGTACATTCCAAGCAATGGAAGCATTTATTCATAATTTAAATACAATGCATTCTAGAGCTGGAGCTCAAGTACCATTTTCATCAGTTAACTTTGGAACAGATACTAGTCCAGAAGGAAGAATGGTAATTAAAAATTACTTACTTGCTACTGATGAAGGACTTGGTCATGGTGAAACACCAATTTTCCCAATTTCAATATTTAAAGTAAAAGAAGGAGTTAACTATAATAAAGAAGATCCAAGTTATGATTTATTTAGACTTGCTTGTCGTGTATCTGCTAAGAGATTATTCCCTAATTTCTCATTTATAGATTCAACATTCAATAAGCAATTCTATGTTCCTGGAGATTATACAACTGAAGTAGGTTATATGGGATGTAGAACTAGAGTTCTTGCTAATGTTTGTGGACCTAGTGTTACACCAGGACGTGGAAATTTAAGTTTTACATCAATTAACTTACCTAGAATGGGACTTAAATATGGTATTGCACTTGGCGAAAGAGATAAAGCTGACATGAAAGCTTTCTATAAAGAATTAGATGAAACAATGGATTTAGTAAAAGGACAATTACTTCAA
>CAMKNB010000015.1 GCA_946414095.1 uncultured Mycoplasmatota bacterium | reverse complement strand
GAAAAATACTTTAAACTAGCTAAATGCTCTTAATACTATTCCCTCAATAAGGAATAATAACTCACAAATATTGTAAAATGTATAATTTTGAATTATAATAATCAGCATATGAAATTATTACTTTTGAAATTAAAGGGGGATCAATAATGGAAAAAGCAAAAACAACTGATTTAGCATTATTTGCAAAATCATTTTACTTGTTGGGAGATACACTTGATTTTTGTTATGATTGCAAATATTGTAGATTAAATGGAGAAAAATGTGAAGAAAAACATTATAGTATTTTGCCTAGTGAAATAAATCCTAATTTTACTAATATACCTGTTGCAGTTAATTTATTCTATGGTGATCCTTTATTGCAAATAGATAATACTGTTAATTATTTAAGAAGATTAGAAAGGGCAAAACATAAGGGTCCCGTAATCATTATTACTAAAGGTGATTATTCAAAGTTTCCTGATGTAGCATTTGCTTTGGATTTACATATTGCTTTTTCAACTTTTGGTGTTAATTCATCATTAGACGGAAATACTATGGAGCGATTTGAAAATAATTTAAAGGAAACTAAAAAAAGAAAGAACAATTATAAGTATTCAATAGAATATAGACCAATTATCTATAATGTAAATGATAGTATGGAAGCGTTTGATAGAGTTTTTAGTTTAGCAAAAGAGTATAATTTAGCAATAGGTTATTCTGGATTGCAAGGAAAACCAGAAAGTGTAAAAATTTGGCAAGAACAAGGAATTGATTTGCAACCATACCCAGGATATAAATTTGGTCATAAAAAAATAATTGATGCCAAAGTAATGGAATTATTTGAAAAAATGGCACATAGTTATGGTGTCCCAGTTTTTAGAAAAACATCTTGTTTATTTTCTTATGTTCATGATTTACCTAGAGACTATAATGCACATTATTATAGGCCATCTGAATTAGGATGTAATAATTGTGTAATGCAAGAAAAGTGTAAAACTTTTAAAGCTAATTTACCAATAGAAAACGATTTACGCAATATTATACCTTTTGAATATGAAATAATAAATAAAAAAGATCATGTATGTATATTAAAGCAAAAAGGTATATGTGAATTTCCTACTGAAGATTGTGCACATATTAGTGGAAACGTAATTCATATTCCACAAATAATTACAACATCTGATGTTAGAGTTATTAAATGGTTAACAGGATATACTGTAGATGCTAATTTTTATGAATCACCAGAGATAAGTGAAGCTTGGGTTAAAAACAAATCTTTAATTTTGAGGAAAAAGCAATGAAAATAGGATTAGATATTGACGGAATAATATTAGATTTCGAAAGAACAATGAGGTCATATGCAGAATTATATGACCTATTAATATTAAGAAAAGACGGCGTAAAGGATTCAAATCAATTTGATTACTTAAAAAGATATAATTGGACTGATGATGAAAAGAAAAGTTTTATTAATAATTATTTAGTATAAATTCCTTTTTTATTAAACTCTAAGTATCAAACTTAATAGTTAATTAAGAACTTTTATGAAAAAACATTATTTTTAAATTATATAAAAAAAGATATAAATAATTATATCTTTTTAACCTTGTGCTTGTTTTCTACTTAATCTTAAACTTTTATATTTTTGTCTTTTATCTAAAACATTACTTAAATCTATTTTACTATCAGAGTAAGATTGAACTATTCTATTTGAATATAGTACTCTTAGTGCTTTTGCTTCAATTTGTCTTATTCTTTCGCGACTCTTATTAAACATAGTTGCTAATTCTTGTTGTGAATAGCAAGTTCCATCAATAAATCCATATCTATATTTTAAAACTAATAGTTCTTTATCAGATATAATTCCTGAATGTAATAATTTATTAAATTCTTGATAAAATACTTTTTCATTAATTTTTTCATCAAATTTATTATCATCTTCAATAGTATCAATAAGTTCATTACCATCTTCTTCATCAGTTGTATTATATTGATAATTTAGTGATAATGGTTCTTGTGATTTGTTTATTAAGTCTATCAAGTGCTTTCTTATTTTTAAACTTTTTGCAATTAATTCATTAGATGGTGTTTCTCCGTGTATTAATTCATAATCTTGTATAAATTTATTAATTCTTCTTTGAATATTTTCTAAATATGCAGGTCTTCTTATTACTTTGTCTTTTTCATCTATTGCTCTTGTGATTGCAACTTTTATCCAATATGTGGCATATGTAGAAAATTTATATCCTTTTTTATAATCGAATTTATCTATAGCTTTAATTAATCCTAAATTACCTTCTTGTATTAAATCAAGAAGTTGTAATGAATTTGAATAATTTCCTTTTTTAGCAATACTTACTACTAATCGTAAGTTAGCTTTTATAATTGCATTTTTTGCTTCTTGATCATTTAATTCTAATCTTCTAAATAAATCTTGTTCTTCACTGAATGATAACATTCTATATGTACTAATTTCATTTAAATACATTCTTGTTGAATCATCTAATTTAATAGTATCATTATCTTTAACTTTTATTGATTGAAGAGTTAAATTATGAATAGTAGCATAAGCAGTAAGAAGTGCATTAGCATTTTCATTTTCTAAAAATAATGAATAATCTTCTAAAGATAAAATTGAGCCTACCATGAAGCTAATTTTATCGTTTTGCAATAATTGTATTGCTTGGTCAATATCTAGTTCATTGTTAGATAAAAAATTGATAAAATTTTTAAAATTAATAATTTGTGTTTTGATATTACCTTCTAATAGATTTTTATTTGCAAAATCAATTATATTTTTTTTCATATTAAACCCCTCTTTAAAACGTGCATATTATAGCATAATTTCATTGAAAAGTCAAAATAAAAGAGATGTTATATCCAAACATCTCCTTTCAATGGTTTAAATTTGTAATTTTGACTTGGCCTATAACCAGTTTTATTGCTGTTGATAGAATCTATTTTTTCACAATATTTTACAATTTTTTTTCTAAAATTTGATTTATCTACTTTCGAATCTTTTATTAGTTCATATACAATTCTTATATCTTCAAGTGTAAAGGTTTTTGGCATAAATTTAAATATTATATCTGTAGTATCAATGTTGGCTCTTATTCTTTTATAGCTTGTTATTAAGTACATTAGTGTTCTTTTTAAGACTTCATCATTTACTTTTATATCATGATAATATTCAATATTATTATAATTTGTTTTCTCTATTGTTTTATATTGATAACTATTATTGTTGAAAATAATTGTATTATTATTTTCAACTTTAAAGTCTACTAGTTTATATTTATCTAATTGATTGTTAATATTTTCTATATTTGTAATTGCTAAATAAATTATATCTATTCCATTATCTTTTCCAACTGATAAAACTTGTTCTAAATGAAAAATATTACTTCCAATTATATTCGATATTTTATTTCTTACATCATCTTTTATTTCTTTTGTATTAAAACTAATAATTGGTAGCATATTATTATCATCAATTATAACTTTTATTTTTTTTATATCATTTTTCCTAATATTTACGTTTTTTTCACTATCTAAAACGAATATACAACTAACTAGATTTATTTGCATAATCTACTAACTCCTTACTAATTGTATTTGAAATATCATAAAGAAATTTTGAAAAACTATAAAAGTCTAAATACTTAGTAGTACCGACTTTCTTTTGTCTCAAACACTCTAAATTATATTTTAACTTTTCTTCATCAATATTGCAATTATACTTAAATAAAATTTTTTCTAAATATTTTATATTTAGTTTAAATTTTTTTATAAGTCTATAGTTTAAATAATTATAATCCTTATATATTTTACTATCTAAAAATATATTTTTATTGTAATATAATTTAGCTAAATAATCTTCTAGATAATATTTGTCTAATAATAGGTGAGTAAGATATCCAACACTTAAATCTTTACTTAAGTCCAACGTATTTAAAAAATAACTTATATTAGGAACTAAATATACACCATTTTTAATTTTATGATGACTATCTTCTATTGCTATAATATCTGGAAGTAAGTTACCTCTAATAAAATCATCACTATTTATATTTAACTTTTTACTTACTTCTGTTGCAACAACCATATGAGCACATATACTTGGCATATAAGATGTCCTTTCTTACTTTTATTTTAACTTATTTATTATTATTTTTTTAACTTTTTCTATTTGATCATTTAATAATAATTTTGTACAGTCAACCATGTATAACTTATTTTCTAGCATATTATTTTGTTCCATATATAGATAAGTATCTCTATATAAAATGTTGTATTCGTACGCTTGCAAATCAAATTCACTAATTTTACTCCTACTATGAATTCTTCTCATTAATTCTTTTTTATCATTATTAATTAAAAATATAACAATGCAATTATTATTTTTCAAAAATTCGTGGTATTTTTTTGCTCTAAATTTCATGTCTACATCAAACATCATATATTTAGAAATAATATCTTTACTTCTATCTTGACAAATGATATTTTCTTTTTTTAATTCATTTATTGTTGTTGTTTTTCCAACACCATCCGTTCCTTCCAATATTACATTAATTTTCATTTTGTACCTCCTTATATTTATTTAATACTTCATGAATTATTTCTTTTGGGACTAAATTTTCTATATTTTCTTTTTTATTAGCATATTTTTTTATTATGCTTGATCCTCTGAAGTCTTCATCAGAAGTAATTGTATATATAAAATTTATGTTTTTATTATATTTCAATTTACTCATATAATTTGTTACTAGTTTTAGCCTTATCTCTTCTTCTAGCGTTCTTCCTCCTTTAACTCCTCTGTAAACATTATAAATTTTATATTTATTACACATATCTTCGATTGGAATATCTTCACTAACTATTACTTTTACACCATCGATTTTATTTATACATTTTTCTATTAAATTTTTTCTTTCTTGTGAATTAAACCAATATTTCTTTTTATTTGGATTATTTCCCACTATTATTATTACTTCATCAAATATTTTTTTTGCTTCTTTTATAATATCTAAATGACCATTATGAAATGGATCAAAACTACCTGGAAATAGTACTTTTTTCATATAGTATCCTCCTTTAAATTATTTATATAATTAATTATTTCTTCTTCATCTTCAATAAATTTAACTTCGATATTTTTATTTAATTCTTTGCAAGTTAATATTGGAAACCAATATTCTCCTTCAATTTTATAACTGGTAACTTTTGGATCACAAAATATAATTATTTTCTTTTTTTTAAATGCTGCATAAATTAATTCTGTTACTGAAGCTATGGCTGAGTATTTAGTCAAATTAACTATCACCATATCACAATTATCTATTTGCTTTAGTTCTTCATAAACTACATTTTCACATACTGATTTATTTTTGTTTTGTTTTTCATAATAAAATCCACCAACATACATGACATTTTTATTCTTTTTAATTATTACACCGTCTGAACCATAAACAGTATCTTTTACATTGCCTACAATTTTGCTACGTAAATCGTCTTTTAACATTTCAAACACATTGTCTTTATTTATCATTTCATGTCTTACTTTATATGTTCCAGAATAAAAGATTTTAATCATATTTTTTCCCCTTTCATAATTTTATCCCAGTTTATATAGGATGCAATTGCCATAAATGTCCAAATAATATTTAATGTAAATAAGTATATTGCCTGATTGGGCAAAATGAAGTATTCAATTGAATAAAATATATCGTTGACAAACCATATAGCCCATGTATCTATTTTTTTCTTCATCATATAATATGTAGCAACTAAACTAGAAATGGTAGTAAATGAATCAAGTAATGGTAATGGATCATCTGTCTTTTCTAAAATGTTATATGTAATTAAAGTTCCTAAAGTAATAACAATTGTGTATAATAATTTTTCTTTAATACTTGCTCTTGTAATTTTGTTTGATTCTTTATTCTTACCCCAAAGAATAAAACCAATAACCCCCATTACTAAATAAATACTATTGTTGGTAACATCACCATAAAGATGATTAATTAATGAAAAAATTATCAAGAAAATCATTTGTAAAATATAGAATATCCAGTTACTTCTCTTATTGAGCATTACTAGTATTCCTTGAATTACTCCAAGTATTGTTGCTCCAATTTCTAACATCATAATACCTCCTCCTTACATATGGTATAATACACTATAAGTACATATTTGTCAATATATTATGGTAAAAAGTACCATAAGTTTATTTTTTAATAAAATATGGACTTTTTTTACAAAATTGTGATATATTATATTCAAAGGAGTGTTGTTATGGAAAAGAAAGAGAAAAAAATTGTTAAAGCATCTAGTTCAAATAAAAAAACAGATGAAAAAATTGGAATTGATTCTCATGGAAAAATTGTAAAAGTTGAACATAATGGAGAACCAAAAGAAAGAGCAACTTCTAAAAGAATTATTGCTGTATGTTTATGGCTAGTAGGTATTTTCTTTGAAGTTGTTGGTATTCTTAGACTAAAAGGAACAATTGGTTGGATTCCTAGTTTAAGTGAAACTGCTTTTCTAATTATTTGTTTAGTTCTTGATTGTATTGCTGTTTTAGTTGGTTCACAATTTTGGAAGAAAGCTAATCATATTGATCCAGCTAGTGAGAAAAACCCAACTAAATTTTGGATTCAAAACAATCTTGGTTCAATAATTTCAGTAGTTGCATTTTTACCTATCATTATTTTCGTTTTAACTGATAAGGAAATGGATAAGAAAAATAAAACTATTGTTAGCGTTGTTGCAATTGTTGCATTATTAATTGCAGGTATTGGAAGTTATGATTTTAATCCAGTTTCATCTGAACAATTACAAAGAGCAGAGCAAGAAGTATTAAATGTTAATCCATCTGGTACAGTTTATTGGGCACCAAACAGTAAGAAATATCATGTTAATCCTGATTGTCCTTCTTTCTCAAGAAGTGAAACTATCATTGAAGGAACTGTAAGAGATGCATATGAAGCAGGACTAACTGATCCTTGTAGAAGATGTATTCCAGAATTAGAAGAAGAACATGATCATGAAAACGAGGCAGAATAATGGCTGAAAGAAAAATCGTAAAAGCTAGTGACTTAAAGAAAACTAATAGTAAAAAGAGTTCTTCATCAAGTAGTAAATCAAAAATTGATTTAAGCAAAATAAAAAAGATTATTGATGATAATCCTGAAGCTGTTAATAAAATTAAAGAAGGAGTTACTGATATTATAGCTAGTAAAGTATTAGGAAAAACTACTTCTAAAAAGACTACAAAAAAATCTACAAAAAGTAGTAAAAAGACAAATAGTAATGATGGCTTATCAAAGGTAATTGATTTAGCAGGAACTTTTCTAAAAAAATAAAACTTATGAATTATTTCATAAGTTTTTTTGTTTGGTAATTATTTTCAATTACACTCTTTAATAATAAATAGTATTGTTGTAGTGTTTTACTTACACAATCTATATCTTTTTTTAATCTTTCTTCATTAAAATTGTTGATTCTTATATTATTAAGAAATGATTCAAATTTTTCATTTGTACTATCTTTTTGATTTAAATAAAAGTCTGTTATTAGTGATATTGCATTTTTGACAGTATTTGAATCATCTTTATCAGTTCCTAAGCTTTCGAGCACATAACAAATATCAAGTAATCTAAAGAATAAATAATTGTTTTCAGTTTCTAGCATAGCTTTTAAATAATACAGCATATTTTGATAATATTCACATGCTTTATTTAAAGTTTCAATATCTTCTGAATTCTTGTACTTTTCACTTAGCATTTTTAGTTTGTAATTCATATTTTCCTCCCTGATAATTACTTATTATAACATATTATGAATAATCTTTTAATTTTTTTTCTATTTCTTCTATTATTCTTTTATGTGTATTAGAAAGTTCTCTATTTTCTTTTAGGTATTTTAATATTTCAGTTGTTTCATTTTTATATTTGTATATAAAATCTTGAGAACAATTCTTCATATCAGTAACATTATCTAGTCTATCACATAGTTTAATTACTAATGCCCAACTACTCATATTTTTTAATTTTTTTTGTAGGTATTTTTTTTTGCCTAATTCCTTTTTCATATCTTCATCAGTAGTTAACTCTAAAACTATACTAGCAACGCCTGGTCCAAATTCATGAACTAAATCATAATATGTTGCATTTGTATCTTCAATGGTATCGTGTAAGTAAGCAGCTTCTATAAGCATATCAAGTTCATTTGATTCTTTGAATTCTTTTACATAATTTGCTACTCTTGTGGGGTGAACAATGTATTCTTCTCCTCCTTTTCTGTATTGTCCTTTATGCATCTTAGTAGCATATTCTTTTGCTTTTTTAATTTTATCTTCCATAATTAGCTCCTAAGATAATTATATCATATATTTAAATATAACAATTAATATGATATAATATACTTACAATGAGGTGTTGTAAATGTGTGAGTTATTGATATTTGTATTTATATTAGCATTATGGCATGTAATACTATTTTTTGGACATAGTTTAGGTATTTCTGTATTATTATTTATGGTACCGTTACTAATATATCTTTATAGAGTTCTTAGTAAGAATAATAAGATTAAAAATTGGTATGGTTTATTATTAAGTGTTCCAATAGTATTACTTTCATTACATTATTTATTATTTAATAATAATACTTTTAATGTTTTAAATTATATTGTCATATTAATTCTATTATTACTAATGTTTATATTGACTGTTAAACCTACGTATAAGTTTAATGAAATATTTTTTGATTTTGCTAAGTTTATATATAAACCATTTAATTATATTGGAGAATTTTACAAAGAGCATTTTAGAAAAGCATTTAAAAAAATAAAATTATCAGATAAGGGAAAGAGACTATTAAAAACTCTTTTGATTATATTACCAATTGTTTGTATCATTTTATTACTATTGTCAAAAGCTGATCCTTTGTTTAAGGAATTATTTAGTGTAATAATTGATACTATAGTTAATATATTTAAATTTGAATTTATTGATAAGTTACTTGGTAAAATATTTATGTTTATTGTTATGACATTTGTTATTGGTATTAGTACAATGTACTTAATTAAAGACTATGGTAATGAAAAATATAAAGTAAAAGAAAGTAAATTTAAGGATATTTATACTGTCAAAGTACTTGTTACAGTATTAAATGTAATCTATTTAATATTTGATTTTATTCAAATAAAGTCTTTATTCTCTTTTGGTAGTATAAATTGTAATCATTGTGTTGATTATGCTAGCTATGCTAGAAGTGGTTTTTTTGAATTATTAGTAGTATCTTTAATAAATATGACTATTATACTTATTTCTAAAAAGTATAAAACTGATAAATCAAATACTAAATATATGAATATAATGAATATTGTCATGATATTCTTAACGATGATAATAATTATTTCTTCATTTATTAGAATGCATTTTTATGAAGTAGCATATGGATATACGGTACTTAGATTATTAGTTGATGTTGTATTAATAACTGAAGTGTTACTAATGATACCAACTGTTATGTACATAATTAATTCTAATTTTAATATAAGCAAGTCATTCATAATAATAATTATTAGTGTGTATTGTTGTGTTAGTCTTATAAATGTTGATTATTTGGTAGCAAGTAAAAATATAAATAGATATTATAATGGTAGTGATTTAGATATTAAATATTTAGAAACCTATACTACTGATAATATTCCTGTATTAATTAATTTATATAAAAATACGGATGATTCTGATATTAAGTTTGAATTACGTAACTATTTTAAAATTGTTTATGAGAATAATAAAATTAATAGTTGGGAAGAATTTAATTTTTCAAAATATAGAGCGATAAAACAATTAGAAAAAATAGGGCTATAAAAGCCCTTTTTTGTTTGAAAGTGAAACAAATAATATTAGTCATGAAAAAAGAGATATTTAAATTTTGAATATCTCTTTTATAGTTTTATACCTTCTTCTTCACTTTGTTGTAAAGCCATTCTATTAACCACTTCATCATATATGTATTTATTTGCTACAATTTTTGATAGAGCATTGTTTTTTCTATAATATTCTTCTGTTATTATTCTTCTATATTCAGAACTATTCTTTGGATCATGGCTAACTCTTGGAACTGGGCTCAAAACTTTTGGCTCATCTCTAAAGTTATCATATATATTTTTTAAATTTATAACCTCTAATATTAATTGCATTATACTATTCATTATTGTATCTATAGGTGTGTTATCAAAGTCAGTGCCAACTAATAATACTGAATTTGCAATATCTTCGTTTGTTAATGTTTTTAAATGATGTCTAATTTCTGATTCTTTATCTATCACTATAATCACCAATTATATAATATCATAGTTATTACTAAATAATAAACTAAAATTATTTTATTTTACAGTAATTCTGTCTTATATAGCTTTTTATAATTTTTATTCTTTTGTAGTAGTTCTTCATGTGTACCACTATCAACTATTTCACCATTTTCAAGGAAGAATATTTTGTCACAATTAATTATTGTCGATAGTCTATGAGCAACAATAATAATTGTATAATAATCAGATATTTTTTCTATTGAATCTTGTATTTCTTTTTGAGTTACATTATCAAGAGCAGAGGTTGCTTCATCAAATAATAGGATTTTATTTTCTTTTAATAAAGCTCTTGCAATAGCTAATCTTTGCTTTTGCCCACCTGACAGATTTATTCCACCTTCTCCTAGCAAAGTGTCATATTTATCTGGTAGACTCATTATATAATCATGAATACTAGCTTTTTTACATACATCTTCAAGTTCTTTATTTGTAGCAGTTGGTTTTACTAGTTTTAGGTTGTCTTTTATACTTAAATTAAATATATATGGATTTTGAGTTATTATAGATACATTATTTCTAATTGTTTTTTCATCTAAATCATTTATATTAATATTATCTAATTTAACTTCTCCCTCATCTGCTTTATATGCATAACTTATTAAATTAAATATAGTTGTTTTACCACTTCCGCTACTGCCAACAATAGCAACTGTTTCATTTGCTTTAATTTTCATATTAAGATTATTTAATACTTTTTTATTTTTTGTGTATCCAAATGATACATTTTTAAATTCAATATTACCTTTAAAATCATCTATGTGTATTTTCCCAAATTCATCTTTTTTATGCTTTTCACTATCAGTTAAATCAAAAATTCTTTCGATAGCTAGTTCGTATTCTTTATAAGAATTTTTTAGATTTGACACATTTTGCATTAAAGCAAATACTTGACTATTATATAGATATAACACTATCAAATCAGCAGGTGTTATCAAATTTTGATTAACATAATTAATACCTACAATTATAACTGTAAATACTGTTAAAAATAATGTCATTCTTAATAATTTTCCAGATTTAATAGCATAACTATCTTTGTCTATTCCAATTAAATTATTTTCTTCTAAATCACTAATTAAACTATTTCTAGTGGATTCTTTAAGGTTAAGTAGTTTAATATCTCTTATTCCTCTTACTGTTTCAGATAGTTTTGAATTAACTTTTTCTTCTGATAATTTTAATTTCCTATTTTTTTCTTTTATTATTTTTTGTTTATAAGTATCTATTATTGTGGCTAATATTAATCCTTCTACATATATTAATCCTAGTACGATATTAATTGTAAAAATATAAATAATAACACTTATATTTGTTAATATGTTTATCAAATAACCTTGAGATGCATTAGCAACTCTTGCTATATCATTTGGATCATTTTTTATTCTTTCTTGAAAAAAACCTGTTGTGTATTTATCGTAATTTGATAGTTGAAGTTCTAACATGTTATCAACAATGTAAGTTCTAACATTATTAAGTATGTTTCTTTTAATTTTCTTTTGCCAAAATAAATAAACTATATACCATAACCATTCGGATAGCATTTTAATAATTAAAAATCCTATTGCTATTGCAACTACAGAGACAACTAAATTATCTGTTATTGATGTAATTAATGATGCTTCAATGATAGGAGAAGCAAAACTAAAAACACCAATTATTAAATATAGTACAGCTAGAATTATTAGTTTATATTTTAAGTCTTTAAAAAACATTAAGCTTTTTTTTATATAATTCTTTTTCATATTATCACAAAAGTATTATATCATTTTCTCATTTTTTATAAAAGTAATATATTTTAGTTAGTAGGTTTTTATGTTATACTTTATATAGTAGGTGGAAATATGAATAATGAAAAGAGAGAAAGAGCTATAGATCATAAGTGTCCTAATTGTGGAGCTAAGATTGTATTTGTTCCTGAACTTGGTAAATGGAAATGTGATAATTGTAAGGGAGAATTTGATTTAGAAACTCTTAAAAAATATAATAATGCAAGTAGTGAGGAAAACAACAAAGATATTGAAACTGAAGTAGATACTAATTATGTAGAATATCACTGTAAAAACTGTGGGGCTAAGATTATAGCAGATGAAAATACAGCATCAACTTTTTGTGTGTATTGTGGAAATACTGCTATACTTAAAAGTAAACTTTCTGGTAAATTTGCACCATCTAAAATTATACCTTTTAAGAAAAGTAAAGATGAGGCTTTAGAAGCTTTTAAAAACTTGAGTAAGGGTAAACCTTTAATGCCTAAGTTTTTTAATAAAAAAGAAAATATAGAAAAGTTGTCAGGTGTATATATTCCTTTTTGGTTATATTCTGTTTCTGCTGAAGGAAATATTGATGTGAGTGCTACTAAAGTAGCAACATGGACTTCTGGAGATACTAGTTATACAAAAACTGATACATATGATGTAACCAGAGAAGGAAAAATGAAGTATGATAGAATACCTGTTGATGGGTCTACTCGTTTTGCTGATGATTTAATGAATACAATTGAACCTTTTAATTATAATGAAATGGTTGACTATAATCATGCATACTTATCTGGATTTTTAGCAGAAAAATATGATGTTGAAAGTGAAAAAGGAGAAGCAGTAGCAAAACAAAGAGCAGAAGAAACAACTAAAAATACATTTCTTGCTTCTGTTACTGGATATTCTAGTACTATAATTAAGAATTCTAATATTAATGAAACTATTGATAATGTGGAATATGTTTTATTACCAGTTTGGATGGTAAATGTTAAATATAAAGATCAATATTATACTTTTGCTATGAATGCACAAACTGGTGAGTTTGTAGGTGATATACCTATTTCTAAAGAAAGAGCAATAGCCTTTGGAATTGGAATTTTCTTAGTTGTTGCACTAATTGTTTTGCTAATTTGCTTTATTGTATATAAGGGAGGTATGTAATGAAAAAAATATTATTAACAATAGTTATATTTTTAATATTATTAACTCCAATATATGCTGATGAGATTGGTAGTAATAGCGAAGGATATGTTAGAAGCGAGTCTAATAATTATGGAGTAAGTAAGAATATTAAAGTTAATTCCAATAATATGAGTGATATAATGAAAACTCCATATGTTGACTCAAGCAAAAAAATATATGATTTTGCAAATATATTAACAAGTGAAGAAGAAACTGAATTAAAGTCTTTAATTGATAATTTTATTAAAACTACTGGTTTAGATTTTGTGTTTGTTAGTGTAGATATGTATTACTATAATGATGATGAAAATGAAAAATATGCTCAAGATTTTTATGATTATAATGATTTTGGACTAAGCAATGATAAGAATGGTGGTATAGTATTATATAGAAATGCATATTCAAGTAATCCTTATTATGCTAGTGTTTATACTGGAGAAGCTCAGTTATATTGTAATGAAAATTGTTCAGATTATATTTTAGATGAGATATATGATAATTTTCATTCTAATTCTTATAAAAATGGAATAACACAATTCATTCATTTGTTTAATACATATTATAATAAAGGCTATGATGCAGATAAATATTATATAGATGAAAATGGCTCACTTGCTGAAAAAAAATCATTAAATTTTATTCCAAGTATTATTTCAGGAGCGCTTGCTACAATATTTGGTATGCTTGGATTAGTTAAGAAAAATAAAATGGTTAGAAAAGCTAGTAATGCAAATGATTATTTGGTAAAATCATCTATTGAATACATTAATAAATCTGATAAACTAGTTTCTACTATAACAACACACCATAGAATATCTTCTGATTCTGGAAGTGGTGGTTCACATAGTGGATTTGGTTCTTCAGGCGTAGGACATATAAGCGGTGGAAGACATGGTTAATTTTTAGGAGGAATTATGCTTGTTAGTGATAGTTGGAAAGATTATGAGTGCATTGATGCAGGTAATGGTGAAAAATTAGAACGTTGGGGAAGTATAATTTTAAGAAGACCTGATCCATGGGCATTGTGGACACATAAGGATAGTAGTATTTGGAATAATTATCATGCCTTATATCATAGAAATGATAAAGGTGGAGGATATTGGGAAAATATTAAAAAATTTTCTGAGTTTTGGACTATTAATTATAAGAACTTAACTTTTAAAGTAAGCCCAACTGGTTTTAAACATACTGGATTGTTTCCTGAACAAGCAGCTAACTGGGATTTTATCATTTCTAAAATAAAAAATGCCAATAGAGAGATAAAAGTATTAAATCTATTTGCTTATACTGGTGGCGCAACTATAGCAGCCTCTTATGCGGGAGCCGTTGAGGTAGTACATGTCGATGCATCTGCTGGTATGAATGAATGGGCAAAAGAGAATGCTAAATTATCACATTTGGAAAATAATAAAATTAGATATATATGTGATGATTGCTTAAAGTTTGTTGAAAGAGAAAAAAGAAGAGGCAATAAATATGATGCTATTATAATGGATCCACCAACTTATGGTAGAGGTCCATCAAAGGAATTATGGAGATTTGAAGATAGTTTAAATAGACTAATAGATGCATGTATAGATATTCTAAGTGATAAACCACTATTCTTACTTATAAGCTCATATACTAAAGGAATAACACCTGAAATACTTAAGAATGTATTAACAACTGCTTGTGAAAATAAACTTGATGGCAAAATAACTACCGATGAAATAGGTTTAAAAATATCAAGTACGAATATGATACTACCTTGTGGTGTTTATGGAAGGTGGGAAAATAGTGAAAAATAAAATTATTTTTAAAAGTATATTTGTTTGTTTACTAATCCTTATTCTTATTGGACTTATATTTATAATATTTGATAAGGCCGGAACAGGTGCTCATATTTATAATCCTATGGTTTTAAATAATTATAGAATTATTGATAATACAAATGATTGTGATAATAATAAGTATTTAATTTATAGTGATGAAAAAAATAATTATTATTTAAATTGTTCTAATAGCAGTATATTCATTTTATGGGATGATGGTGCTAAAGATTCTCTTGAGTTCGATTTGAAGATTAATAAAGTTACTATGGAATCTTTAATAGAACATGGATTGAAAGTGACTATTGATGAAAAATAATATAAATATTATATATGAGGATAATCATTTGTTAGTAGTTGAAAAAAAAGTAAATATTCCTGTTCAAGCAGATAGTAGTCATGATACAGATTTATTAACTATTCTTAAAAGTTATCTAAAAGAAAAATATAATAAGCCTGGAAATGTATATTTAGGCCTTGTTCATAGATTGGATAGACCAGTAGGTGGAGTAATGGTATTTGCTAAAACTAGTAAGTGTGCTTCTAGATTATCAGAACAAGTTAGATGTAATAAATTAAATAAAATATATTATGCTGTTGTGGAAAACAAAATAAATAACAGTGGTAAATTAGAAAATAATTTACTTAAAGATACTAAGAATAATATTGTAAAAGTAGACAAAAATGGTAAAAAATCAATACTATATTATGAGAAAGTAAGTGAGAAAGATAATTTAACTTTAATAAAAATAAAATTAGAGACTGGAAGAAGTCATCAAATTAGAGTACAATTATCTTATAATGGTAATCCACTATATGGAGATCAAAAATATAATAAGAATTCAAAAGTAGGTGAACAACTTGCACTATTTGCAAAAAAGTTAGAATTTTATCATCCAGTTAGTAAAGAACTAATGAGTTTTGAACTTGATTTACCAAATAGAAAACCATTTAATTTATTTAAGGAGTAAAAAGGAATATGGAAAGTGAATTTGAAAATGATATTAATTATTTAGATCAACATTTTTTAATTGATAAATCAATTATTAATGCATTTATTGATGCAGCTAAATTGAGTATTAATGAGAATGTTGTTGAAATAGGACCTGGTAAGGGTGAGATTAGTGATACTATAGCAAGAAGAGTTAATCATTTAACTTGTATTGAAATTGATAGAAATTTAGAACCATTTATAAATGTATTAAAAGATAGGTTTGACAATGTAGATGTTATATATGGAAATGCGTTAAATGTTTATATACCAGAATGTGATAAGATTATTTCTGCTCTTCCATATTCTATAACAGAACCATTTATTGAAAAGTTGCTTAGATGTAATTTTAAAGAAGCTATTTTAATAGTAGGTAAAAAGTTTGCTGACAATGTTGTTGAAAAGAAAATGAATAAACTTGCTCTTCTTACTAATTCATTCTTTGTAGTTGAAAAAATCATGGATATAGGGCCAGATGCTTTTGATCCAGAGCCTAGAGTAATGTCTTCAATGATTAGATTAACTCCTATTAAAAGGGAAGACCTAAGTCATAGCTTTAAAAAATTCATTTTTAGAGAGATGTTCTTTTATAGGGATAGAAAACTTAAAAATAATTTAATGGAATCTTTAATTGAGTTTGTTAAGTTACATGGTAAAAAGCTTACAAAGAAAGAAAGTAAGGGTATAATTGAAGGATATAATTTACCTAAGGAAATGCTAAATAAAAGGATGGAAAATCTTTCTAATGAAGAATATGAAATATTATATAATGCATTAAAATAAAGAACAATTGTTCTTTTTTTATTGAAAAAATATCTAAATATGCTATAATACACTCGAAGGGTGATATTATGTGTATATATAAAGATACAGTAATTATTTATACAAATAGTATCACACTTTGTTAGAATCCTTTAAAGATAATAACAAGTGTGAATTTTTTTGCATGTTAGAATTTAGAGGAGATTATTATGATAGAAATTAGTTTAAATAAAATAAATAAAAATTATGGTTTTAATAGTGTTTTAAAAAATTTGTCTTTTGATATAAAAACAAATGAAAGGGTAGCTTTAATAGGAAGTAATGGGTGTGGAAAAACAACTACACTTAGACTTATTATGGGTAAAGAAATACCTGATAGTGGCAATATAAGCATTAGAAATGGTGCTAGTATTGGATATTTAACTCAAATACCACCATTAGAAAATGATGGGGTTAAAGCAATTAATGTTTTCTTACGAGGAGTAGAAGAATTAATTGAGTTAGAAGAAGAAATTAATAGTTTTATAAATGTTATGGATGATTCAGATAAATCTATTAAAAAGTTATCTAAACTTCAAGAAGAATTTAGAATTAAAGGTGGATATCTGTTAAAAGAAAAAACTGAAAAGATAAAGCACGGATTTAAATTATCTGATGAATTACTTAATACAGATTATAATTTTTTATCTGGTGGAGAGAAAACAATTGTCAATTTGGCATCATTAGTATTGTCTAATCCTGATATTTTATTGTTAGATGAGCCTACAAATCATCTAGATATAGAAACTTTGGAATGGTTTGAAGATTATCTTAAAAATTACAATGGTACAGTAGTAATAGTAAGTCATGATAGATATTTTTTAGATAGAGTTGTTAATAAAATTATATGTATCGAAAATGGTCATGAAGATATTTATCATGGTAATTATTCATACTATATGAAAGAATCAGAAAAGAGATTTTTATTGGAATTTCAGTCTTATAAGAATCAACAAAAGGAAATAAATGCTTTAAAGGAAGCTATTATTAGATTAAAAGAATGGGGTAAAAAAAGCGATAATCCTATGTTTTTTAGAAGGGCTAGAGCTATAGAAAAAAGACTTGAAAGAATGGAAGTAATAGAAAAGCCTAAAACTAAAAGCGAACTTAAAATTAATTTATCTTTTGATGAAAGAAGCGCTAATCATGTATTGACAATAGATAACCTTGATTTAAGCATTGGTAATAAAGAATTATTAGTAAAGTCTAGTATGAGTGTATATTATAAAGAAAGAGTATGTCTTCTAGGAAAAAATGGTACTGGTAAAACAACTTTAATAAAAAATATAATAAATAATACACACAAAACTATTAGATTAGGTGTAAATACTATTGTAGGATATATTCCGCAAGAAATAAGATTTGACAATGATGATTTGACAGTTTATGAATATGTTAGAAGTTTTTATGTAGGAAATGAGAGTGAAATAAGGAGTAAACTTTACAAATTTTATTTTAATGAAGAATCTATTTCTAAAAAACTAAAAAATATCAGTGGAGGTGAAAAGGTTAGACTTAAATTATTGGAATTAATTCTTAAGAAAGCTAATTTTTTAATTCTAGATGAGCCAACAAACCATATTGATATTGACACAAGAGAAATATTAGAAAGTTCTTTATTAGACTATGATGGTACGATTTTATTTATTTCACACGATAGATATTTTATTAATAAAATAGCTACTAAGATTGTGAGAATTGAAAATAAAAAACTAGTAACTTATGATGGTAATTATGATAGTATTAGGGAAAAAGATAGTAAAAATATTATAATTGAACCTAAAAAAGAAGTCGTAATTAAAGGAAGTAATAGATTAAATGAATTTTTAAGTGATGCTAATAGAATTGAAGAAATAACTATTGGTTGTAATTCAAATGTATATAAAATTCGTAAAAAGAGTAAAGTATTTTATCTAAAAGTTGCAAATCATTTAAGTAAAGAAAGTATTAGACTTGATTATTTAAATGGGAAATTAAATGTTCCGGAAAAAGTTTTTTATGAAAAATATAATAATAAGTCATATTTATTAACACGTGAAGTAAAAGGAGAAATGCTTTGTAGTGATTATTTTGAAAATAATCCTTTAATTGGTATTGATATTATTGTGGAAGCTTTTAATGCATTATATAGTATAGATTATAGTGACTGTGTTTTTGACGAAACAATTGATGTGAAAATAAAGGAAATTGAAAATAATTTAGCAAATATTAAAGAAAGTGATATTAAGAAAGAAATAATTGATAGATTTCATTCAAAAGAAGCTATCATTAGATATTTAAAAGGAAATAAACCAAAGCAAATAATAGGATTTACTCATGGTGATATGTCACTTCCAAATATTTTTGCACTTAATGGTCATTTTAGTGGATTAATTGATGTTGGAAATGCTGGACTTTGTGATATATACTTTGATTTAGTCATTTGTGAGATGTCAATTGAAAGAAATTATGGTAAAGAGTATATTAATGTTTTTTATGATAAACTTGGTATTGAAAAAGATGAATTCAAAAGTGACTACTATAGAATTTTAATGAGTTTATAATAAAAGAGGAGTTAACTCCTCTTTTTAAATTAATACAACACTAGAATATTCAGCAACGGTAATTGGATTTATTTGAGATATTGGTGTATTATATAAACTATTTACTTCATATATAGCGTCTTGTATTATTTGATTAGCTTCATTCATTATAGGAGCTAAGCCTTCTAGTTTATTTAACATTTTTTGAATCTCATCTATTATTTCTTCATGAGCTGGAATTTGATTAAGTAAGAATTTATATGGATAAACTTTAACTTGATAACCATATTCATATTTAACATTTCCTTCTTCATAACGAGTTTCATAATAATAATAATTTGCTCTAGTCTTTAAATGCTGAATAATTCTTTCTTGAGTAAATATATTTTCCTTTAATTCATCAATTTTACTATCATCTAATTCTGTGTAAGGATCCATATATTCTTTTATCATATTAAGTGATTTTTTGTATGCTTCTTGTAAAATATGTGCAGCATTAATTCTCATATCGCAATAACTATTATAATTATTTAAATGTTTTTTCACAGAATCCCATCCTGGACCATTAACACTAGGATCGTTAATTAATTCATTTAAAACTTCTTTTAAATAATTTGCATCATCTATTTCATTTTGCAAACTATTGCCAATAATTCCACCTAATTCACCACCAACTAATAAATTATCTATATCAATAATATTTATTGTTCCTACTGAACCTATATTAATGTTTGTAGGAAATGAATCTAAATATACTCTATCTATTTCAATAGTTCTTGCGCTTTGTGAAGTAGCATCATTGATAATAATATTTCCACCAATACCATTTCCTAACATTTGTGCAGAAAATGCAAGATCTTTATCAAGATATGAGTAATTTCTTAATATTCTTTCTATTGCTACAGTTTCTTGCGCAAGATTTGTTAGTAATTTTCCAGATGTGTTAAATAAAAATGCATTACTATTATTTAAACTATCTGGAAATATAGATGTACTTTCACATAATTGATAATTAAATCCTTCATTTAAAAATGTAGTTTTGCTAATTGCACTTATAACTGAATTTGTACTATTAGTTGCACTTATAAATTCTATGGAAATTGGTAAATTATCAGAATAAGAAATATTCTTCATATTGTTTAAATCTTGTACATTGTTTATTGTTTGTAGTTGAGTTAAATTATGATATTTGCTTCTTAAACTATTGTATTGTGAGTTTAGAAGTCTATTTATTCCAAATGTACTAATTTTATGCCATTCACCGTTACTATAATATTTATAAACATTTTCATTAGCATACTGATTGTATCCGTTAAAGCACTGTGATAATGTGTAATCATTATTACCATCTGTTTGTCTAATAATCAAAGATTGATTAAAATTATTAAATAGATTATCTACTTCACCACTTTTTACACTGATTGCATATGGTGCCATATGAAAGTTAGCTTTCGGATTTTCAACGAGAATTAAATTTAATCCTGCATCCGCAAGTTTTTTAAGATTATTTTTAGCTAATGCAGCGCTTGGAGCTGAAGAGTAACTAAATCTATCAGCTTCATATGCATATATTGTTCCTCCATTTTCTTTAAATAGAGTTAATAATTCATTATTACTCAATAAATGGTTTGTAAATCTACTAGCATCATCAGCAGCGTCAATAAGCATAATATCTATTGGCTGTTCAACTATGTCTTGACAAAGTATTGCTAAATTTGCTGAATTTTGTGCTCCTGCACTTGCACCGCTTGAAATCATTCTATTATATTCTATGTTATATTCATCACTTAATAGTGATAATACGTCTTTTACTGCGGTATTTGTATTTGAGTTGTAAGTGTAGGCATCATGATATGTTATAGTTATATGATTTGATTCTTCATTTAATGCAGTACCATCTAAATCAATTCCAACATCACTATATCCACCACTTCCTACATTCATTGCAAAAATATTTTGCATACTACTTGGGTCACTCGGATTATATGTAACTGATACACTTTGATAGCCTCTTACACTAGATTCATACACGTCAAAAGTAACTTGAGCCATTCCATTATCTCCTATTGCTATTTTTGAAATTTCAGTATTTGGAATTTTACAAGTACTAGAGCCATCATCATTAACAGTATAAAATTGTTGTCTTATATCTTCTTCACTCATTTTATCATCTATATAAAAATATACCATAAAAGCAAAAAAATTAAAATAATTTCTTTATTTACTCTTGAGTATAAATGTGATATATTTAAATAGATAGAGTAGGTGATAAAATGAAAGATAGTTTAGAACTAAATGACGTATTTGAATTAGATGGAAATGATTATATTACATTAGATAAAATAAAATACGCAGATATAACTTACTATTTTGTAAACAAATTAAAGGATGAGGAAACTCCAAGTAAAGAATTTTTTGTATATAAAGATGATTTAGTAAAAGGATTTATCGAAGAAAAAAATGAAAAAATGTTGAACGTTATTCTAAAGATTTTTAGTGACAATATGAATAAAAAAATCGATACTATCAGAAATAGTGGAGGTGAAGAATAATGTTTATATTAAATAAAGATATTGTTGAAGATATATTAAATTCAAATAATTTTAGTGATAGCTTTAAAGATGTACTTGTTAACTATGCTGATAGGGAGTTATCTGAAAGAGAGGTTAATGAATTTTTAACAGTTTTGTCTTATGCAATTTTAGATGGCAGAAGAATTAGAACTAATGTATTAGAAGGAATGTTATCTAATGATAGAATTAATACTTTAAATACAATGTTAGAAGGCATTAGAAGAAGTAATAATAACAATACATTAACTGATAGTGATATAAATTATGTTAGAAATACTTTATTAAGAAACTTTATTGTAGATAATTCTCCTACAATGCAGAGAACAGAAACTGAAACTATAAATCCTACATCAACAGCTGGACAAACTACTCAAGAAGGACCAGAAGTTTCACAAAATGAAGGAATTGAAAATATTACAAATATGAATCAATTGAGAGAGGCATTAAATCGAGTTGTAAGTGAACTAGATAGTCAAACATTATCAATTGGACTTGTAAGATTAAGAGAAATAAATAATGAGTTAGCTTCTTTGCATCAAATAAATCTTAATTTGCAGTCTCAAGCTAGATTTAATGGTGAAATTGATGATAATGAATTAAGAGAGATTCTTGTTTTTGGTGATGATTTATGGTATAAAGTAGCTCATGAAATGGATAGAGTAAATCAGATGCTTGAGATAAAAGAAAGACTTCAAGAATCAAAAACTGAACAAATTTCTCAAGAAGAAGTTCATAGAAATGATATTAATAATTTATTAAGTATAGATAGAAATCATTTAGCAGAATTACAAAGACAAATTGAAAGAGTAAGTGATGAATCTGCTAGAAGAGTAATTCAAACATCAATTAGTCAAACACAAGAGAGAATAACTTCAGAAGAAAATTTATTGAATGAAAGAAGTACACGTTTAGAAAATTTACGTGCACAAATTGAAACACTTAGTAATGGAGGAAGTTTAGAAGAATTATCTACTGCAACAATAGTTGATAGAAATATTACAAGAGAAGATCCAACAATAGGAGAGACTCGTACTCTAATGGGTGAATATGATGAAATATTAAGAAGATTAGAGGGAAGAGAATTATCTGAAATAGGACTTGAAGAATTAAACGCTATTAGAGCTGATTTAGTTGATGCTCATAATTTAAATCAAGAATTACAAAACAGAAATAGATATAATCAAAACATAGATATTAATGAACTTAGAAATACATTAGTTAGAGGAGAAGAAATTTGGCAAGGTGTTGGAACACAAATTGCAAGTATTGATAGAGAAATTGAGACTAAAAATAATTTGCTAAATAATTATAATGATGAATTAGATTCAACAAGAGAGAATATTCAAAAACAAGAACAATTAATTGAAGATTTAAGAAAGCAAATATCACAGTTAGAAGAAATAATTGGTAGAACTACTGATCCAAGTGTGTTAGAATCATATAGAAAAAGTCTAGAAGCTTTAAGAAAATCACTACAAGATCAAGAAGAATTATTGAATCAATTAAAAGAATTATTGAATGAAACTAATGCTAAAATTGATAAAATAAATAAAGGTGGAAAAATTGATTCAAGAAGTGAACATAGTACTACTGAGGAGGAAACTGTCGAGGAAGAAAATAATCGTGGAACTAATATAGTTGATGGTTTATCACCTAGAGATCAATTATTAGCATTTAGAAATAAATATGATGAAATAATGTCTAGATTAAATGGAAGAAATATTGATGAAATTGGAATTATTGAATTAAGTCAAATTAGAAGGGAATTTGAACAACTTCATAATGATAATTTAAGTTTTATTGAAAAAGTAAGATTTGATGGTGGTATTGATACAACAGAATATAGTGAATTATTAGAAGAGTCTAATAAACTTTATGAAGATATAAGAGTTTCAATGATTCCTCCATATGAGAAATTACAAGAAAAAGTTGCTATAGCTCGTGAATTGCTTGAAAGAAAAAACAAAATTAAAATTTCTATAAAGAGTATAGAACGATTAATTAATGAAAGAACTAAAACATTAGAAGAATTAAAGAAGGATTTAGAAAAAACAACTGATCCTGAAGTAAGAAAGAACTATGAAGAAACTATTAAATCAATTGAAAAAGAATTAGAAGGTTATAATAAGCAACTTGAAGATTATAATAAGGAAATTGAAAAAATTGATAAAATAATAGATATTCTTAGAAAAGGTGGACCTTATAGAGATCTTTTGAAAGATGATAAAAAGGAAAAGGAAGAAGATAAAGAAAAAGTAGGAGAAAAAGAAAAAGCTGGAGAAAAAGATGAAGATTCAACTAAATTACCTGCTGGAATACCAAGGCCAACACCTAAAGGTCTTGGACCTAATATGTTAAAACAACCAAATGTTAAGTATAATAAACCTAAACTTACATGGAAGACAGCACTAGCTGTTGCTGCTGGAGTTGGAATTGGAGCAACTGTATTCTTTACAACTGGCCCAACTGGCGTTGCTGTAATGTCAGTAGTAAGTGGTATTGCTAACAAATTTGTAAGTAGTGCTAGAGCTAAAGCCGCAGCAAATAGGATGAATATCTTAGGTGGTGAGGTTGAGGTTGAAGAAGTCGAAGAACCTAAGAAGGGAATAAAAGGCGCTATTGAAAGATTTAAAAAATATATCAAGTCTGAGGAAGGTTTAAGAGATATTTCATGGATGTTAATGTCTGCAATTATTACTGGTAATGCATTATCAATTGGTAGTGCTATTAGAGCTAAAATGATTGCTAGTCAAGCACCTGATACTCCACCAGTAGAACCAACTCCACCTACTGAAACACCACAATCAGTTGAACCAACTCCAACAATTGAACCATCACCTGTTCCAGTAAATGCACCAACTGATACTGTATATAGTGGAATAAGGTTAGGCGATAATGTAGGAAATTATAATGTTAGTGTTGGTCATACACAGGCAACTAAAGCATTTGGTGGATGGGATCCATTGCATTTAAATCAAAATTTGGTTAATAGTGATTCTGTATTTAGTGAATTTGCTATTGTAGATGATAGTGGAAAATTAATTCAAAGAATTAGTACACCAGGATTAAGTTTAGATGAAGTATGTGCTCAATATGGTGTTAATTATTCTAATGTAGTACTAGATGTAACTAAGGGTGGCACTGCTCAAGCATGGATTAGTGTTGAAGAATTAGTTAATGGTGTTACAATGGGCGGACCAACAGTATAATGGAGGTAAAATGAAAGATAAGGTATTAAGATTAAAAAATGGGTTGCAATATTATGTAGTAGATGAAATTACTGAAGGCAAAAAGACATATGTATTTGCAATGCAAGTTGATAATAATATTGAATCAACTACTAATAATTATATTGTTTGCTATTATAATAATGTTCTAAATAAAGAAGATTTAGTATTAAATGATATATATGACAAAATGCTTTATGAGAGAATAGTTAATGAGTTCTTAAAGAGAATGGCTAATAAATAGAAAGAATTATGATATTATCTAAATTCTTATATTAACTACAAACCTCTAGTTGAAAATAACTAGAGGTTTTATTTTAACTAAAAAAGAGTATTGAATTTATCAATACTCTATGGAATACTTTTTATTTGTTTTTTTTCTTCGTAGATTTTTGTTTTAGCCAGTTTTTACCATCTACTATTCTAGCAACTAACATACTAGAAGCTGAATCTCCAACTACGTTTAACATAGTAGCAGGTGGATCTATGATAGTAGCTATTATTGTAAGCATTCCAAGTGATGCCATTGGGAATCCTAACATTGTAATAATTAATGTTTCTGAAATTGTTCCTCCACCAATTGGTACAGCTGTTACAAGTAATGTAGCTAATAATGCAATCCCTAGTACTTTCACTGTTGATACATCTGTACCAAATAAATTTACTAAGAACATTATTTTAAAAACACTACCTATTATTGAACCATCTTTATGAAAACTTGTACCAAGAGGAATAGTAGTATCTGCTATTTCTTCTGGAACACCTATCTTTTTAGCACATGTTGTGTTTACTGGAATACTTGCAGCTGATGAACATGTTGCAAGTGAAGTAAGAGTAGCAGGAATAATATTTTTCCAATAGGATATAAATCCTTCTTTTCCAGCAGCAATGAATGCATAAAGTGAGTATGCTATGAAGTAAAATAATACAGCTACTATTGTGTAAATTATAAATGTTTTCCCATAACCTAGTGCTATTTCTCCACCAAAAGTTCCGACTAATGCTGCAAAGTAGCAACCTAGTCCAATTGGTGCATAGTACATAATTATTTTAATAAATGATTGCACTACATCATTTGCACTTTCTAAAACTTCTAGAAATTTTTCTCCTTTTTCTTTTGATATATTAATACTAATACCAATTAGTACTGAGAAAACAATTACAGCAACAATATTGTCTCTCGTTAATACTTTGGCAAAATCTGATACACTAACTGTATCTACTGTTCTTTCAAGAAAATTAACTTTTTCGCTTTCATCATTAACTTTCTCTTTTAATATTTCTTTAATAGTATCTGTGTCTTGTGCATTTACAAGTTTAAATGTTTTTGTACTTCCTATACCTACAAGTACACTAACTAGTGAAGTTACAATAAATACAGCAAATATTGCTCCTAAAATTTTTCCAATTCTTTTTGGTTGTTTCATTTTACCAATTGATGTACTAACTGTTAGGAATATTAATGGTACAATGATAACTAATAATAGATTTAAGAATAAATCTCCAAATGGACTAAGTACAGTTGCTTTTTCTTTAAATATTAATCCAACAATAGTACCAAGTATTATCGAACCTAGTAGTATTAGTGAAGATTTATAATTTTTTATGAAATTTTTCATAAATACTCCTTTCATTAATAATTATATAAATTTGTTTTGAAAAAAGTCCATATTTATGGTTCCACAACAAATCCACATTTTTGTTGAATAATAGTTAAAAAGAATATAAAATATAATTTAAGTGGTGTATATATGAAAAAGAATTATATTAAAATGAATAATAATGACAAATATTTATCTTTTGGTAATATTGTTAGAATTATTAAGAAAGTATCTAATAATAAAAATGCAATGCAATTTGAAATATTTGCTAGTATTTTTGATGTAAATAATATTAACAATACAACTATTAATAATTACTGTATTGGTATTAGAGCTATTGGTCTTGTATATAAAAAGATGTTTTTAGACAAGTATAAGGAAGATAAAAGATTATTTTTAACTAATGTATTATCAATTATAAGTATTTTAGATGATAAAATCTATTTTATTGATAATAATAGTTATAATGAAATAAATAGTAATCAAAAGTTAAGAGAAGTAATAAATGAGCTAATAATAATTGCCAGTAATGATGAGCATATAAGTGAAAAGTTTATTAGTGATATTAAGTCTATGGATTCTTTTGATGCTTTTATTGAGCTATTAAATTATGCAATAAATAATAATAAGCAACCTGTTTTTACACAAGATATTAACATTAAAATTAATAAAAATGAATTGGATGAGTATTTAAAAATTAAATTATATTATGGTGTTAACTATATTAGTTCATTAATAGAATTGTCTAGAAAGAATAATATGTATGCTTGCGCTGACTTAGGTTCTATGTGGTTTGATGGAAGTATTAATGGAAAAATTGATTATGAAAAGTCATTTGAATATTATATGAAAGCAGCTAATAAAAATCATCCTAAAGGTTGCTGGATGATTGCTAATTTGATATTAACTAATAGAGTTAAATATGATTTTGATGTTATGTGGAAGTATCTTAATAAATCAATAGAACTTGGAAGTGCTGCTGGATATAATACAATGGGATTATGTTATAAAAATGGTAATAACATAGATCATGTTGTTGATTTGGAAAAAGCAAAAAATTATTTTATTCTTGCTAGTGATTATGGATACTCATTTGCATTTAATAATTTGGGTAAAATTTATGAAGAAGAAGGTAATTTAGAAGAAGCGTTTAAAAATTATAGTATTAGTGCTGATTTAGGAGATAGTTGGGCTCAAAATAAAGTTGGTGAGTATTATAGAAAAAGTGGAAATTTGTCTCTTGCTTATATGTATTATATTAAAGCTATTGAAGCGCCAATTAAAGAAAGAAGTATATATGCATATAAAAATTTAGCAGAATATTATTATAAGAATGGATGCAAGGAAATCGGAGTACAAAAGGATACAATTAAGTATAAAGAATATATTCAAATCTATAATAAACTAAAAGATACTAACAAATAGTATCTTTTTTAGTGCTCATTTTTATTTTCATAAAGAATGTCTATATCTACTGGTCCACTTATTCCATCAACTCCACCTTTGCTAGATAGTTGCCACATAATATATGGTTTGGAAAAATCATTATTACTAGTATAATATGCTACCCATGTATTATCATATTCTTTCCAAATATGATTTAAATAATACGCACTTGAGTAAAGCATTCCTTCATAGCCATATTTGTTTGCTTCTTCTATAAATGTTTTTGCTATGTCATTTAGTTTTTTAAAACTAACTTTATATTTATTAAATGAATTCCAGTTTTCCCAATCGAATGCTATTGGAAGTTCTAATTTTTCACCGTTTAATTTATTATTGATCCATTTTACTTGTTCAATAGCATCTTCTTTTGTTTTTGCATAAGAATATAAATATATACCTACTGGAATACCAACTTTTTTAGCTTCTTTAATGTTGTTTTTAAACCATTTATCTTCTTTAATTTCATTATCACTTGTTGGTCCGTATCCTATTCTTATCATAGCGAATTCAACGCCTGCTTTTTTAGCTTTTTTCCAGTCTATGTTATCTTGCCATGCGGATACGTCTATTCCAACTTTTGTGTTTTCTTTTTTATATTTTTTTATGTATTTACTTATTGATGTTTTTTTAATAGGAGTACTTGTTGAAGATGAACTACCACTTGACTTAGATGGTTCTTTTACTTTTAGTTTAAAATTTTTAGTTGTTTTATTTCCACTTGAGTCCTTTGCTATATATTTTAGATTATATGTTCCAACTGTATCAAAATCATAATCTCCTTCGATATAGCAATTAGGTCTATCATCGTAGTTGTCTCCACACATGAATTTGTTAACAAGATTTATTTTTTTACCTTTTGTTGTTGTTTTAGTTGTACTACCCAATATAATTGGTGCGATTGTATCTGTAATTTTATAGTTTATTATATACTTATTATCATTAGTGATTATTTCTTTTGTATTTTCACCTAATTTTTGTGTATCTAATTGTCCTTCTATTTCAATTTCAAGTATATCTGATAATAAAATATCTGAATCATATTCAAAAACAAGATTATCAAGTCTTATTTCATTTAATTTTTTATTTGTAATAGGAATATCACTATCAATATTATTATGGTTATTATCTTTATTTCTATTATCATCTTTTTTAGTAAGTGAAAAATATAGTAGTAATACATCTACTATTATTAATGCAGCTAGACCAATTATTAATACTTTTTTATTCTTCATGTAATATTTATACCATAAATAATTAGATTTTTAAAGAAAATATTGATAATTTTTTTTCAGTGATGTATAATATCGAATTGCTTTGGAGGACTTATGGATAAAAGAAAACAAATACAAATAGTTTCTTTGATGTCAGCAGCATTAGTATTAAGTGGTGTTGTCTTAGATAGAATTAGTGATAACAGAGAAAAAAATAGAATATATGAAGATACAGTAATAGAGGATACTATAAAAGATGAACCTGAAGAAGAACCTATTAGATATCAATTTCATTATTATAATGATACTGTTGATGTAGAAAGTGAAATTAGTAAATTAGGAATAACTAATAATGATAGTAATCCATATAATACTTACAAGTTTATTAGATTTGTTGACTATGATAGTAGAGAAAAATATGCAATAGTTAATGGATATGTTGATTATGAATTTGATGATGAAAATAATGTTTTGAATACTATTTATACTTATGTTGACATATTTACAGGAAAAGTAATGTTTACTACTTCTGATTATAGAGAAATAAAAGAATATAATAGTGATGTTGTTTGGTATCTGATGGAATATGGAGATTTATTAGGGTTAAGAGAATCTGTTATATCTAAAGGATTAGATGAAGAATACGCACGTAGTGTAATGGGTGATGATGTTAAAAACAAATCACTAACAGCATCTGATGTTGCAAGATACTATGTACTTTTAGTTAATTCAGCTAATAGAATAGAAAGTACTTATACAATGAGTATTGGATAAGTACTTTTTGTTTACATGAATTATTGTTATTTTTATCATAATCTATTATAATTTAATCATAGTAGGTGTGATATGGATACAACAAATATTAATATATTGATAGATGATGAAAATAAAAATATAATTAATGGGGAACGATACTCTTTAGATCCATTAGTAGTAAAATATAATGAAACTAATGATGAAAAATATCTTTTAGAAATTATTAATCGTTTAAAATCAAGGAAATGTTCTATTGATGGAAAAAGTATTAGAGATTGTAATTTTTTGTTATTTTCAGATTCAAGTGGTAAATGTATAATAGATTATATTTTAGAAAATGATGTAGAATTGGGCTTTTTATTTAAATATATTAGTACAAAAGATATAAACTTAGTAAGAAAGTATATTGAACATAATAAGTATGATTTTTCAGATGCTAGTGAGTATTTGTTATTTAGTAAATATGACGGAGATAAAACATTAATTGAATATTTATTTGAGCATGAAGAATTTGAAAAAGTGCTTTCTACTGTTGTTGGTAATGTACATAATAATTACGAAGTAATAGATTTAATAATTAAACATCATAGAATTAATTTACTTGCGGATTTATCTGAATCAATGTTGTTTGCTGAATTCGCTGGCAAAACTGTAATTGAATATTTATTTGAACATAATATGATTGATAAAAAAACTATAGAACATATATATGAGCATGCAGAAATAATAGATTTAGTTAGAAAATATAATAGAGAAGATTTAATACAATATTTTACGATGAGAGTTTGTACTCAAAAACATCTAAATGAGGATAGGTATATACTTGAAGATTTAATAGATATGGGCATTAATATAAATGGTATGTTATTTTTTAACGAAATAATTAAAATAATAATTAAAATAAATAGAAATGATTTGTTAGTAAATTGTAGTGAAATTAGATTGCTAAGTGTTGTAAATCCACCTAAAACAATATTAGAAGAATTACTTGAAAATGGATATCAACCAAGAGTTTTTGGATATTATAAAGAAGAATCAGCTAAGGTGTTTTTAAAACTTAATAGGTATGATTTGTTAACAAAATGTAGTATGGAAGTTTTGTTGAAAAATGCTGATATAAATGAAACTTATCTAGATTTTATCCTTAATGAATTTGATAAAAATCCTGAAAGTATAAAATTATCTAAAATAAATGGTTATAGTCAAGATAATGCTTTACTTGCTAAGTTTTTAATGATATTTTCTAAACATAATTTAATTGAATATATTGGTAAACCATCTGCGAGTACACTAATGAATGTAGATAAAAATGGTAAAAGATTAATAGATGAGTTATTAGTTTTAGATAAAGAAGAAACATTAAAAAAAATATTACCTAATGCTGGAATAAAAGATGCTGATTTATTCATTTATTTGAGATTAAAAGGTATTGATGTTAAAAATAAAGTGTTTAGTAATAATGATGTTAAGAATTCTTTTATAGGAGATATTCTTGAAGATATGAATATATCATGTGATAGTTTATCTATTTCAGCTGATTATGAAATTTTGCTTAATGAACTTAAAATCTTAATGTTAAAAGATGGAAGAAGTGATCCAAAACTTGTTGAAACTATGATTAGGTCTTATAGAAGAATGATTGCTTCTGGAAATGTATATGGTATAAAAGAACTAATAAAGATAATTAATATTAAAAAGTCCATTCCTAATTTTTCAATTATAAGAACAGATGGTGGATCAAGTTTTACACCTAAAACAAAAAGTATTAATTTAAACAATGAGGAGATTTCAGCCATTAATCATGAAATGGGTCATGCATTGTATTCACTTGTGACTAATGAAGAATATCCAAGTGAATATGAACAACTAGTTAAGAATATTCGAAATAATCCTGATTTTCTTGATAAAGTTAATGAGATATCTAAAAAATATTATGATACTAGAGAAAAACTTGGCAAAATAGTTGAAGAAAAATATGGAGAAGCTTATAAAAAATCAATAACTCCTGAGAGAAAAAAAGAGATAGAAGACTTTATTGCTAAAAACAAAGAAGAAAAGATAGAAGAATATTCAAAACTGGGTTATTCAAAAGATGAAATTGCAGCGATGATGTTTGATGAATTTACATATGATAAATATGTTGAACAGGACTGGTATGTTAAAAAGAATGAGATAATTAATTTATTACTAGATGAAGACTATCCAGGATTAAGTGCGATTGGTGATATATTAGATGCAATTTATGAAGGAAAATTCTTTTCTAGTAAACTTACTACAACATCAGGAGTTAAAATAAAAGGTACTAGCGGACATGGTATAAAATATTATAATAGAGGTGGATTAAAATTATGTTTTAATGAAATACTTGCTAATTATTCTGATATTTCAAAAATGCCAAGAGCTAATGAAGCAATTGAAAATTTAAGAAGTGTAGTTGGTGATGAATTTATTAGTTTTATTAAAAATTTTTATGAACAAAAAATAGTTAATTCTGAAAAGTATACTAAAGTAGAAGAAGAAAGTAAGGTATTATAGGAGGTTAAATATGAATGACAATAAAGCACATTATGATTTATATGTAATGGCAGAAAGCAAATATGTAAATAGTCACAAGGATTTAGAAAAGAGTAGTTTATTTCCTGAAGATTGGTATTCTAGTGATAATTATTATCTAAAGAATAAAATATTAGCTGAAGCAATAATGAATAATGTTTTGATAAGTGAAACAAAAGGATATGAAGAATTTCAAGAGCATGTAATTACTAAATAGTAAAAAGACTTTTTAGTCTTTTTTATTTACATAAAAAAATGTAAATTTTTAAAAAAATAATAAAAAAATATTTTTGTTTGCTTGTTCATGTATATATCTTTATGTATAATTTATAATAGGTGAAGGTAATATGAAGAAAGGATTTGATAACGCTAAGTATGTAAAAATACAGAGCGCTAAAATCAGGGAGAGGTTTGGTTTGTTTGACAAACTTTATTTGGAAGTTGGTGGAAAACTATTTGATGATTCTCATGCTGCGAGAGTTTTACCTGGATTTAAGAATGATGCTAAAATTAATATGTTTTTGGAACTTAAAAAAGATTTAGAAATTATTTTTTGTATTAATGCAGGTGATATAGAAAGAAATAAAACTCGTGGTGAATATGGAATTACATATGATACTGAAATATTAAAGTTAATTAATAATTCTAAAAAGCTTGGTTTTTCTGTAAATAGTGTTGTAATTACATTATATAAAAATCAAGTTAGTGTTGATAAATTTATTAAGAAGTTAAATAGAAATGGTATTAAAACATATATTCATACATTTACAAAAGGATATCCAACGGATGTTGATACTATTGTTAGTGATGAAGGGTATGGAGCAAATCCATATATTGAAACTACTAAGCCATTAATACTTGTTAATGCTCCGGGGCCAGGAAGTGGTAAACTAGCTACATGTTTATCACAAATTTATCATGAGCATAAAAGAGGGATTAATGCTGGATATGCTAAGTTTGAAACTTTTCCTGTATGGAATTTACCACTTAAACATCCTGTTAATCTTGCATATGAAGCTGCAACTGCTGACTTAAAAGATGTTAATATGATTGATCCGTTTCATTTAGAAGCTTATGGTGAAACTGCTGTTAATTATAATAGAGATATTGAAACTTTCCCAATTCTTAAAAATATCTTAAATAAGGTTAGTGGTAAAGATGTTTATTCTTCTCCAACAGACATGGGTGTTAATATGATAGGTTATTGTATTAGTGATAATGATGTTGTTGAAGAAGCTGCTAAAAAAGAAATTGTTAGACGTTATTATAATGAAACTAATAATTATAAATTGGGTCTTAGTGATTTAGATACTTGTGAAAAAGTTAAATTATTAATGAATGAAGTTGGTGTTGATGAAAATTATTTAGATGTTATTAAGCCTGCTCTAGATAAGAGAGATAAAGATGGTGTGCCAGTTATATCGTTAAAACTTGGTAAGAAAATTATTACTGGTAAACAAACAGATTTATTAACTCCTGCTAGTAGTGTAGTGTTAAATGCAATAAAATTATTAAGTAAAATACCAGATGATATAAATTTATTGTCACCTAAAGTATTAGAACCTATGTTAAAACTAAAAGGTGAACTTAACAATGGAAATAGATTAACTCTTCCTGAAGTATTAACTGCACTTAGTATTTGTTCTGCAACTAATGCTATGACTGAAAAGGCTTTATCTTGTTTAAGTAAACTTAAAGATTCAGAAGCACATGCAACATATATAGTCAATAATGGTGATAAAAAGACTTTAAAAGGACTAAAAGTAAATCTAACTTGTGAACCCGAATATTTAAGGGAAGATGATATTGATTTAATACAATAAAAAATATTCACTATTGTGAATATTTTTATTTTTAAAACTTACTCATAACAGATATTATTATTATGATTGCTATGATAAAAACAATTAGAAATATTATTGGAAATATTTTAAATGCTTTTTGAGCATTTAGTGTTTTTTCTATTATTTGATTACTAAGTTCTTTTGTTCTTATATCTGCTTCTCTTTCTCTAAAGTCATAATCAGTATTTTTCTTTCTATTATCTCTTACATCTCTATATTCTTTATTTGATGAATATGGTGCTCCACAATTTGTACATTTTTTATCTTTATCTGTGTCTATTACAGCGCCGCAATGTTCACAAGATATTTTCATATTATTTCTCCTTTAATTCTTTTACTAAATTTTTAAATTCTGTACCTCTATCTTCAAAACATTTGTATTGATCCCATGAAGCACATGCTGGACTAAGTAGTATAACATCTCCAGATTTTGCATTATTATATGCACTATTTAATGCTTCTTTTAATGTTTCATTAACGATGCATTTTATATTTATTTTGTCACAAAAATCTTTAATTCTATTTTTTGTTTGTCCAAGTGAGCAAACTAATTTAACATTTTTCATATATGGAATAAGTCCATCAAATGAGTGTCCTCTATCAAGGCCTCCTAATAATAAAATAGTTGGTTTCTTAAAAGAAGATAATGCTATTTGTGTTGATGTTACATTAGTAGCTTTTGAATCATTGTAGAATTCGATATTATTAATAGTACCTGAATATTCTATTCTATGTTCTACACCACTAAAGTTTTTAATGGTATTAATAATTATTTCATTAGAAATACCTAATTCTTTTGCTATCATAATTGCACACATTATATTTTCATAATTATGCTTTCCTTGTAATTTAATATCTTTTGTGTCAATTATTTTTTCATCATAATAGTAAATTGAATCATCTTTTAGATATGCACCATCAATCTTTTCATTACTTGAAAAGTATTTTTTTGTACTTTTTATATCTTTAGTAATTCTAAATGCATCAGCATTATCATGATTGATTATAGCTATATTTTTGCTTGTATGATTTTGGAATATTCTTAATTTATTTTCATTATAGTATTCTCTTGTTTTAAACATGTCTAGATGAGCTTCAAATATATTTGTAAGTACTGCTATATCTGGATTAAAGTCATAAAAGTCATGTAATTGTGGAACTCCTATTTCCATTACTAAATAATCATTTTCTTTTATATTATCTAGTACTTCGCAAAGAGGAAAACCAATATTACCTGCTAGGTGTGTTCTATGAGGAAAAGCATTTGATACAATTTCATAAGTAAGTGTTGTAGTAGTAGTTTTTCCATTAGTTCCAGTTATTGCTATTAATTTAACGTTCTTTGGTAATAAATGGTAAGCCATTTCAATTTCATTAATTATTTTAATATTATGTTTTTCAGCATAAACAACATATTTATTATCAAATTTAACACCTGGATTTTTAATCATATAGTCAAAAGATTCATCTAATAAATCATCTTGGTCTGTTCCTAAATATAATTTAATTCCTAATTCTTTTAATTCTTTTATATGTTCTTCATTTTGATTAGGATTTATATCGCATAGAACTATTTCATTATTTCTTTTTGCTAATACTTTAGCTGCTTCATATCCACTTCTTGCCATTCCAAGAATAAAAATTTTTTTGTTTTCAAACATTTTCATCACCACCTTAATTATACAACAAAATAGATGATTTTTAACATTTATTTTGCGTAATCTTTTTGATATAATTTTATAGTAGGTGAATGTATGAAAAAGGTTGTTTCTTTAATATTAGCATTATTTATTTTAATATTAGTTACAATAGTTAAAATTCCAAATGATTTAATGCATTTATTTTACTGTATTTGCTTAATAATAAATGTTATCTTACTATTTAAATATGATTATGAAAGAACTGAAAGTTCAATTAATGATGATTTTAATAAGGTTAAGTTATGCTTTAATGATTTAATTATTGTTTTAATATCTTCTAATATTATTTATTCACTTTTTTCAATACTTAAGCAAATACCTAGTATTAACATTAGTTTTCAATTGTTGTTTGCTTTTGTTTCTTTAATAGTATCAATTTTTATGTTCATTGTTTTAAAAAAATATTATGTTGATGATGAAAGAAGCGTAAGGTTATTTCTTGATTTAGGTTTTTCATGTTTTCTATTATTTTTTGTATTATTAATTAGCATAAATAATAACTATGATGCAAAGACATTAGTTCCAGTAATTGCATTAGCATTATTTTATCCTGGAGTTTATTACTCTTTTAGAGCACAAAATGAATACTGGTCATTTTTTTCATTATTGTTTTTTATACCAGCAGTATTAATATATTTTATTCCTTTTAATATTGAGTTTGCTGAAAAAATTAAAATAATGTTACCTTCAGTATTATTTATTTTTAATTTACCATTAATAATATATAGAATAAATAATTTTAATAAGGAAGAAGATACTATGACTTTACTTGCTCCAATATTATTATTATCATTTGAACTATATTATTATTTACTACGTTCAGATGTTAATGGTGTTATGTCATTTTATCTAGGAATATTATTTGTGATAATGGTAGTAGTATTAATTGTATATAATGCTAATAAAGTAGATTATTATAAAAGTAGTTTAAATATTTGGATTTATTCATTATTACTTTCTATTATTTTTACAATTGGAATTTATTTAATAATAAAGTATATACCTTATGTTTTTGTAAATTTAAGAGAACTATCAAATTTTATAATGAATGATAATAGTAGATTATTAAGTGTTAGTAATACTTTAATTACATTATGTTTTCTTGTGTTTTATCCTATAATTGCTATTATACTAAATAGATTTGGAATTCCAAGAAATTAATGTTATAATTTATACTAGGAGAATATAGATGGAAGAAGAAGTATTGTTAAATGATCAAGGTTTAAAAATGAAATGTATCATTGATGGGGATGATATTTCTTTTGAATTTGACAAAAACATTTCTTTTTTAAGTAAACTTTTAAGGGTTGAAAAAATTAGAGATTTTAAGCTTGTATATTTAGGTTTAAAAAAGATTCTTAAAATTAGTAATAATAAAATAGAAAGAATTCTTCCAATTACTACAACTGAAGTAAGAGTACTAAGAGCATATTATAATGCTCATGAAGAGTTAAAAAGTAAAAAAGATTTATCTTCACTTTTTAAAGAAATTAAAAATAAAATAG
>CAMKNB010000014.1 GCA_946414095.1 uncultured Mycoplasmatota bacterium | reverse complement strand
TGCCATTTAGAATATTAAAAAACTAACTTGAGTGTTAGTTTTTTTGTTTTGACAACTATTACTTTTTTTGTTATAATATGTGCTAATAAAAAAGGAGGTTAGGTTTTATGCTAGGTAAATATGTTGAATCATTAAAAGAGCAAAAAAAACAGATTTGTTTATGTTTAGATGTTATTAGTGTAATTAATTATATAAATAAAATTTTAGATGATGATATTTCACCAAGTGACTTTGTTACTATATCAAGGAAATCAATGCTTGAGTTTTTAAAACTTTTAAAACCAGATGAATATATTAGTTATATCTCACATGGTAGTAATACTTTTTACAATTATTATCTTAATTTTGGAAATAATGACGTGCTTAAGTTAGTAGTATCAACTAGTAAAAATGTACCTGAATTGAATGTAGGAGAAAAAACTAGTTTTAGTTTTAGAGAAGATTACGATTCAGATGAATACATTCATTCATTAGAACTTGAGTATGATTTTAATTTTTCAATATTATTTAATGGAGATTTTTTAATTAATAGAAAAAATAAAGGTGTAATTGTAACTACAGAAGATGGTATAGAAATTACAAAACCATATGAGTCTGTAACAAATGACTATTTAAATTTAGCTGGAAAAAGATTTAGTGAAGCAATTTGTGAAATATCTGTTGATAAATTGTTGCAAAGATTTAAAGATATGCATCCAGAATTAATGATTAATGTAAGTGATTTTTCTAAATCTAAAGAATTTCAACCCACATTAAAATAAATTATTTATAAAAGATGTGATACATAGTACATATGTATTAAATAAAGATTGCAACATTGTTTATATTTTTTTAAACTATTATGGTATTTTATATAAAGAAGGAAATCAATTAATAGATAATAATACATTAACTGCTATAACTTTATTAATAGCAGAATCTAATCCAAAAGAAAAAAATAATAATTGACTTAATTATGTATTTCTTAGATTAATGATTTTGACTTTTTATAAAAATGCGTTATATTGAGTGTGAAATCGAATTTCTTTTTATTTGACACCTAGTCAAATATATGGATACTTGATGTGCCATAATGATAGGAAGCTCGAACTTTTAGTTTCGAGAGTAATAGATTACTAACTAGAAATAGTTAGTTTTTTTATGCTTTTGAAGAAAGGATGAGTGGTTATTATGTCAAGAATATAACTAATAGAGATATGGTTTATGCCATATCTTTTTTAAATGATAATAGTATGCTATAATGGCTGTAGGAGATGAAAGTAATGAAAAATAAGAAGTTAATAATTGCAATAATAATTGTATTGATTATAATGTTAATACCATTTCCAACAAGACTAAAAGATGGTGGTTCAGTAGAATATAAAGCATTATTATACAAATATACTAAAATACATCGCTTAAATGAAAAATCATCTACAGGATATGAAGATGGTTGGGAATTACAAATACTTGGTAATCGTGTTGGTGGAGAAACAAATATAACAATTGAAGCAACCCCAATAGTTATAGTGAAATTGAAAAATCAGGATGGTAATAAATATAACACTTATTTAGAGAAAAATGATAGAACAATATATTTGGCAAGTAATATAGAAGAAGTATATTATTATATTCCACCAAAAGACACATTAAAAAATTATCTTTCTAGTTATTGGCAGACAACTGATGATGGAATAAAGCATTTAACAGATCTTATGAACAATACTGGAACTTTAAAAGATGGTGGAACTAAAATATATAAATCTTCAAAATATGATGCAACTATAATAACTTGTCATACTATTGCAGGAAATAGAGATATTTATATTGGAGATTATAGTATGCAATTTGATAATGATTCAATGTGCAAGTCTAATTAAAGAAGGTGTTTAAATGAAAAATAAGAGATTAATATTAGTAATTATTGGAGTATTAATTATTATAGTTATTGGCTTAATTGCTTTTTGTAATAAAAGACTAAACACAGATGTTGATATAAGCAAAATTGAACATAAGATTAATATTATCTCCGATGATAAAATGATAACTGCCAATACTGGTGGATTTTGTTATAAAAATGGAGCATGTATTGATAAAATTGATTTTCAAGACTTTAAATATGACTCAATTACATCATACTATGGTAATAAATTATATATTGAAAATCTCGATGGGATTATTAAGTCTATTGAATTATTTGATTATAGCACAAAAGAATTTATTGATACTAAAGTAGAATTTACAAACGATTATATAATCACACCAAGTATCAGTGGTCCATATATTTTTAAAATAAATGCAACGTATGAAGGAAAAAGTATAGAATATTACTTTTGGGTTGAAATATATAAAATTAGTGGTAAAGATATTAATGTAACTATGGAACTAAAAGAAGATAGTTTAACAAGTGTAGGGTTATCTATGTTTGTAAAAAATCTTAGTGATAAAGACTTACAATATGGTAATCCATATAGTTTAGAAAAATATGAAGATGGTTATTGGAAAAATGCAAATGTTGTTAATCAGTTATATTTTACACTGCCAGCATTTAGTTTAAAAAATAATGATTCAGTTGAATTAAATGTTAATTGGGAATATGGATATGGTAAATTAAATGGCAAATATAGAATTGTGAAAAGATTTTCTTATAAAGAAAAAGAAGATAGTGTTTTCTTTAATAAATATCTTGAATTTGAAATATAATATTTATAATGATGTTTACTAGGTCTTGCAAATTATAATTAAATATAATATATTCTTATCAGTTAGTAAAATATTACTACTTATTATTTTGTGAGTACTAGTTCTTCTACACAATTATTACTCGTGCCATAGATAATTAAAATGATTTAGGTCTCCCTAAATCATTTTTTTAACCACATATACATACCATCTTCAGCAACCTCTTTTTTCACTTTAAATCCAAACTTTGAATAAAAATCTTGTTTACCTGGAGCTGATAAAAGTTGAATCATTATTTCTTCATCCTCTTTAATGCCATTTTTTATATATTCAATTAAAGCACTAATCATTTTGGTGCCATAACCATTACCTTGATATTCTGGAAGCACTATTACATCCATAATTAAACCAGCATATCCACCATCTGTTACAAACCTGGCCATTCCAATAGTTTTACCATTAAGCACATATTTTACATTTATTCCATTATCTAAACTTATTTTTAATAATCTTTCTGAAGGCCTTTTCCAATTTAATGTATCTAATAAGTAATAATACTCATCAATAGTTAGCTTGTTTATCTCAATCATTTTACACCTCATACTAATTATATCACATATTTATTATTTCCTCACATTATGGTATATTAAATATGTAATCAGGTTTTATCCTATTTTTTCGTAAACGTTCATAAAGAACGTGCCATTAGGATTTCTACTCTAACTATTTAGTTAGAGTTTTTTAATTGTAATTTGAAATATTTATGTTATAATATATAATTAACAAAGGAGAAACTATATGGAATTTATTGAAAAAAATGAAACTAATGAAAGATTTTATTCTGTCACTTGTGACAAAAAAAAATTAAAAGATATTTTAAAAAAATTAAAAAATTATAGTTACACTGCAATGTGCCATTACAAAATTAGTGGTGAAAGATTAAGATTATTTAAATGGCCTGTCACAGAAAAAAACATTAAAAAAAGAGTTATTGCTTTCTTTAATGCAACTAAAAAAAATACAGATGCGATACTATATCCAGAAACTATAATACATCACACTGAAGATTATTGCGATTATGTTACATTTGATTATTCATATACCAAATTACCAGATTTATATTATTACATTGGGTATATTGTCAATGATAATGATAACTTTATTGATTATGAACAAATAGGACTTGATAATATATTAAAATATATAAATTCTCCAGAATTAACAAATCATGATTCTATTAATGATGAAAAAGAATATGATTAAGAAGGATTGAACAAATTATATAAAGAAACACTTGCATGTTTTAGTTTCAATTTAATCGCTATTAAAGAATATTTAAAGGAACCAGAACAAGAAGATGTTTTAAAATTACTACTAAAAAAATAATGTCTATTTACTAAATTATTGATCTATGGTACAATGTTTATAGCAACTGATTTATATGTAGTTTTACAATGGACTACTACTGGTGCCATAATGAATATTACTCGAACTATTATAGTTCGATTTTTTTAATATTATAGTTTGCAAACAAAAATTTGTGTTGTATAATTAATTTGTAATAATTACTTGCCAAGTGTTATTATGACAATTTGGTCGACTAGGGTTTTCTATTTAAGGCAAGATAAATAGATTGCATGCATGCGAGACATACTAATTATTCAGTATGTCTCCTTTTTTATTGCAAGTAATTATTAAAGAATAACAATAAAAGGAGGTATGTTATGAAAAATGAAATTGTTATTTTTGAAAATCAAAATGTAAGATTGGAGGTGAGTTTAAAAGATGAAACAGTTTGGTTGTCTTTAGAACAAATATCAAAATTATTTGAAAGGGATAGAACTGTAGTTTTAAGACATATCAACAATATTTTTAAAGAAGGAGAATTAAATAAAGAAGAGGTAATTGCAAAATTTGCACATACCACTTTACATGGAGCAATTGAAAATAAAACACAAACAAGGATGCTAGATTTTTATAATTTAGATGTAATAATATCAGTTGGTTATCGTGTTAAATCTAAGAATGGTATTATTTTTAGAAAATGGGCAAGTAGTATTTTAAAAGATTATATGTTAAAAGGTTTAGCTATAAATAATAAAAGATTAGAATTTTTAGAAAGAAGTGTAAAAATAATTGAAATAGCAAATAGAGGAACTGATAGGATAAGTGACTCTGAGGCTAAAGACATATTAAATGTAATAGGACAATATACTAAATCATTAGATTTGCTTGATGATTATGATCATAGATCATTAGCAAAAGTTAAAGGTAATAAAGATAGTAGAATTATTACATATAATGAATGCTTAAAGTTGATTTCTAAATTAAAGTTTAATAATGATAGTAATATATTTGGAATAGAAAGAAATAATGGACTAGAATCTATATTAAATGATATATATCTAACATTTGATGGAAAGGATGTATATGATAGTATAGAATTAAAGGCATGTAATTTCTTATATACTTTAATTAAAAATCATCCATTTGTTGATGGTAATAAAAGAATAGCAGCAACATTATTTATATACTTTTTAAATTATTATGGATTGTTATATAAAAATGAAAAGCAAATAATTGATAATAATACACTTACTGCTATGACTCTTTTAATAGCAGAATCAAGTCCAAAAGAAAAAGAGATAATTATAGATTTAGTTATGAATTTTTTAAATTAATGTGATATATTATATTTGGAATCGAATTTCTTTTTATGTGACACAAGCTCAAATATGCAAATACTTTAGGTGCCATTAAAAAATTAACACTATTATTTAGTGTTTTTTATTTTGAGGAAAATAATATTACGAACACTATGTCAATAATTAATTTGCTTAAATTTGTGGTATAATTGAATTGATAGATAAATAGTGTTTTTATGATTAGATTGTAGATATTATTAATGAAGATAAAAATGATATGGTGAAAAAAGAGAAAGGAAATAAACATGATTGATAATGATGTTAAATTTGAAAAGAATGGTGTAGTTTTTAATTATAGAATAGCTATAATAATTAGAAAAGAAAATAAGATACTTGTTCAAAAAGATACTAGAGTTACTCATTTGGCATTGCCTGGTGGAAGATGTGAATTAGGTGAATCTTCTAACGAAACTGCATCAAGAGAATTTTTAGAAGAAACTGGTATTAAAGCTAGCTTCGTAAAAGGACTTGGGTTGGTAGAAAACTTTTTCCATTCTAGCTTTAATGGCAAAAATTATCATGAGATACTAATTGTAAATGAGCTTAAACTAGATGATAAATCAAACTATGATAAAGAAGTAATAAATAATATCGAAGAAAATAAAAAGGACTTCTTAAGTTATACTTGGGAGAGTATAGAAGACTTAAAGAAAAAAGATTTTAGGCCAAAAGAAGTTTTGGATATTATTGATAGTAATGAATTTTCTCATCTTATTATAAAAGAGAAGTAGCATTGAAGTTTTCATGTTAGTATTCATGTGAGAATACTATCTAGCAAAATATGTTTTTATAAGAATAAACGATTAAGAAAAGCTGGATTATATAGTTGAAGGAAACAAATAAAGTTCTTAAATTGTAATATTATGATAATACGATTTTGATTTTTTTCACAATATGTTATATTAAATTTGAAATCTGAATTCCTTTTTATGTGACACAAGCTCAAATATATACATACTTTAGGTGCCATTAGTACTTACTGCTCTAACTTTTATAGTTAGAGTTTTTTCTACTCAAATTTATTTACAAAAATGTATAGTCGTGATATTATATAAACCATTACAAATGAAAGAAGTGATTATTATGGCACTAATAAGATGCAAAGAATGTGGAGAAATAATAAGTGACAATGCAATATCATGTCCTTACTGTGGTAATCAAAGAAAATATAATTATCCAACACCTTATTACCCTGATATAGAAATCATTCCTCATTTGGATGATGATTCATACTATGATACAAAAAATCACAGAGAAATAAGTTTTGGAGAATATTTAACGGCAAAAAGCAAATATGAAGAAGAATGTGAAAAAAAACAAATACTACAACAAGGTCAAGTACCAGAAGATGTTAAAAGATATATACGAAAGAGATAATATTCATTTGCTAAAATAATGATCTATGATATATTATTTATAGCAGTTGATTTGCACAAAGTAGTTTCTCAATGGGCTACTACTGGTGCCATTAAGAAATTAACACTATTTATTAGTGTTTTTTATTTTTGAGAAAAGACATCTAAACATAGTAATATTATGATTAATTGAAACTCTACTAACGCTGTGGATACAATTGACAATTTTTATATTATAATTGTTATGTAGAGGTGAAAATATGAATCAAGAAAAGATTGGAAAATTTATACTTAAACTTCGTAAAGATAAAAAGATGACTCAACAAGAGTTGGCAGATAAATTAAATGTAACTGATCGAGCAGTTTCGCATTGGGAAAATGGAAGGAGCATTCCAGATGTGTTTTTGTTTAAATCTATATGTGAGGTATTTGATATTTCAGTTAATGAATTAATTACTGGAGAAAAGTTAAGCAAAGAAAAACTAATTAAACAAAGTGATGAGAATATTATTAATACTTTAAAAGATAGTGATAAGCATAAAAGAAAATCTAAAAGTATAATTACTATTTTAATAATTGGAATTATTATTTTATTGATTGCTATATTAATTGGAATTAAGAATAAGTATCCAAAGATAGACTTATTTAATTTTACAATACAACAAGCTGATCCAGAAAAACCTTATAAGTTGGAAAAACAATTAGAAGTAGATAAAAAAGACGTATATTATTATGGATTGGATTTTGCAATATTTTGTGAAAAAAATGAAAAGTGTTATCAAGTAAAAGATGCTTTAAAACATAGTCAAATATCGTTGGATGAATTTCGAAAATATTTAGAAAAGCAAGCAGAATATGAAAACTATAAAATTATGAGATTTTGGGATGGTGGAACTACTGTATATTCAAAAGGTGGCATGCAAATAATGTTTTGTAATACTATTGATGGAAATAAAGATGTTTATATTGGAAATGATAAAATGATAGAAAATTTACATGGAGAATATTGTGGACATAAAAGAAATGAAGATGAGAGTTATATTAGAACATATATGGTATTAAGTAATACAATTTATAGCAAAGATAAAGAATATAATGAAGTTTTACTTGAAGATATTAATGGTAAAACTGGGAAAGCTATAGTTGGTAAATCTTTTAATTTAGTACCTGGACATGCTTATTATTTTTCATTTTTAACATTTGATAAATTTGAAGATACAATAGAAAATATTTTTAATAATTCTACTTTGCTAGAAACTAAGGAATTGGATGAACAATATGATAAAAGTGATTGGATTAATGAAAAAATAATAGTTAATGAAGATGCAGATAATGGGGCTGAATTAAACGAACTTGAACATGTAAGGATGGATATAGTAGATGGAACATTAACAAAAGCATCAGCAAAAGTAAGAATAACAGATTATACAAATAATAAATATACTTATGGCTCTGATTTTAGAATAGATAAAAAAGTTGGAAATAAGTGGCAAGAACTAGAACCTAAAAATATGATGGCTTTTCCTGATATGGCATATCATCCAGATACTAATGGACATCTAGAATTTGACATAAATTGGAGTTATGCTTATGGCAATTTGACATCAGGTAAATATAGAATAGTAAAGTATGCATTGATTAGAACTGAAGAATGTGATTCAACTTGCAAACAGCATTACTTTTCAGTTGAGTTTGATATAGATTAATAATCGGAATATTAAGATATTACGATTATGATATTTTATAAAAATGTGTTATAGTGTCATTGGAATTTGAATTCCTTTTTATGTGACACAAGCTCAAATATATGGATACATTGTGTGCCAGTAGAAATCAACGATTTATCTTAAATGATAAGTCGTTTTTATGTGGAATAATTGCATTTTGAAATAATTATGCTATAATATATAACCAACAAAGGAGGTAAAGTATGAAAATTATTCGTGTTTTATGTAATGATATGTTACTTTCAGATGTTATCTCAGATGCCGATTATGAATATTGCCATGAACCACTTGTGGTCGGAATAGCTACAAAAGATAGTGATAATAAAAGACAATATTTTGTTTATAATACAAACGAAAGAGGATATATTGATTGGATAGAAGAAAAAAATACATTCAATGAAGCACTATTATTTGCAAGAAAAATGTATAGAGGAATGATTAAAGCTTATTCTCATGTGTCTATAGATGAAAAAATTTCTAGATAAATATATATTGTGATATAATATTATCTAAGTGAGTGTGATATAGTGAAAAAAATATTTGGTGGAATCAATTTAACTTGGAAAAAGTTAATTATGTTTTCAATATTAGCAGGTGTATATACAGCAATTATGGCTATACTTCCAATAACAAGCAATACATCTTTTAGAGATATAACAGTATCTTTTGAAGTATGGATTTTATTTGGAATAATAATTATTATGAATAGTAAATCTGCAAAGGATTCAGCATTAAAGTGTTTTGTGTTTTTTTTAATAAGTCAACCTTTAATATATTTATTACAAGTACCCTTTAGTTGGCAAGGATGGGGACTATTTAATTATTATAGATATTGGTTCATATGGACTGTTGCTTGTATACCTATGGGATTTATTGGATATTATATGAAGAAAAATAAATGGTGGAGTGCATTCATATTAATACCTATGTTGTTTTTCCTTGGAAACCATTATCGTTTATATTTAGGTGAAACATTATTTAATTTTCCATATCATTTGTTAAGTACTTTATTTTGTGCAATTACAATGATTATATATCCAGTATTTATTTTTAAAGATAAAAAGCCAAAAATGATAGCCCTTATTGCTAGTATTTTAATTCTTGCATTTATGAGTGTATTTTCATTACTTAATAAAACTATATATAATACAATAGTATTAGTTAGTGATGAAGAAAAAATAGTTTTTGATGATAGTTATAAAGTTTATTTAGAAGATAATAAATATGGAAATGTTAAAATAGTTTATGATGATAATCTAGAAGATTATAGGGTAGATGCTGAATTTGAAAAAGCAGGCAAAACTAAGGTGATATTAGAAGATGCTAATGGCAATAAAACTATATATAATATAGATATAAAAAGAGATTCTTTTGACTTAAAAAAGGAATAAAATAATTGTTTAATGTAGTAAGAAAATAAAAATGGATGAATATCCGTTTTTGTATATTATAATGTTAAATGAATGAGTTATAATATGAAAAAGAAAGCATTAGGGATACTATAATTATTGGAAATAACAAAGTAAAATTTATCAAACTAAATTTACTATTAATATATTACGATTATGATAATAAAATGTTATAATAAAAAAAGAAAGGAGAATGTTAATGAACAAACTTATTACTTTTTTTAGAGAATCTGGAACAGCAAGATTTTTTATCCCAGTTGGTATAATCTTAATTGTATTTGGTATATTTGTATTTATTGTTAATATTAATAACAAAAATTATATTCAGGTAGATGCTATTGTTTCAAAAGCAGAATTGGCAGAAGAAGCTCATTATGATGAAAATGATAATTATGTTGAAGCAACTTATAACATATATGTAAAATATATAGTTGATAATAATGAATACGAAGAAGAACTTGGTGAATTATCAGGATACAAAGAAAACGATAATATTACAATCTATTATAATCCAGATGATCCAACTCAAATAACTCAAACAAAGAGTATAATTATACCTATCATTTTGATAGCTCTTGGATGTGCTTCATTGATTGGTGGAATTATTAGTGCTAAAAATGCAATCAAGAGAATAAAAAAAATGAATGAACAAGAAAGAAAGTGGAATAATGGCTAAAAAATATTTATTAAAACCCGCATTGGGAACAATTAAGCAAGCATTTTATTTAGAAGATGAAAATGGGAATACTATATATGATGGTAAAATGAAAAAATTTTCATTATTAGGATCTTCACCATTTGAATTTACGAATTATATTACAAATAAAAAAGAAGAACATAAAGTTGGGAAAACAGTAACTATTGAACAAAATAATAGTGCCGGAATAATTGATTTTTTATCTAAAAGATCATATTTTAAATATGATGGTGTTAAAATTTGGGATTATTTACACGACAAAGGAATTAGAATTGATTCTACATTTTCTAATAATAAAATAGGGATGACATATAATATAACTTTTGAAGGTAAGAAAATAGCTACAATTGCTACATCTACACCAAAAGGAAAGTCATTTATTACAACTGATATTTATTATGATATTACATGCGATGAAAAAGATTTGGATTTAGTATTTTTAGTAGCTTTTTCAATTGCTAAAACAGAACAAACTTTTTATAATTAAAAAATAATCCTTTGCTTATTAAAGGAGAAGTATTTATGGATAAAATAGGAGTAGTTATTGCAATACTTTTTTTTGGAAGTATTATTGTTATTCTTTTAAGAAGATATTTATTATCTAATAAAATAAAAAAAGAAGGAATAGAGGTAGATGGAATTATAACTAAAGTAAGTGAAAGTGAAGGAACTGATAGTGATGGAATATCAGATGGAACATACACTTATGCAAATTATGTATCTTATAAAGATAATGTTGGTAATACTCAAAAAGATGCATTAATTATAAATTATTCAAGCCGTTTAACAGAAGGAACAAAAGTTATAATTAAATATCATCCATCTAATCCTAAAAGAGTATTAATAATACACTATTAAGAAATTAGAAATTGAGCAATCAATTTCTTTTTTTATCATAAAAAACATATAATTAGATGGTTTGTTTATATTAAATTATTAATTAATAGTGCTTTTTTGATAAAAATAATATTTCCAATGATTATCATGTGCTTTCATTTCTTTGATAAAAATAAATCTATTATTCATTTTTCTTTCTAGTAATTCTTTATTATATCCATATATTTCACGATCATATTCATGATTATTAAATGTTTTATAACTTGCATCAAGTTTTCCTTCTTCCGCGCGCACAACCATAAATAGATATCCACTATCATTTAATATGTCATATATTCTCTTAAAGCACAATTCCAACTTGTCTTCTTTTATGTGAATAATTGAAGCAATTGAAATAACTGCATCAAATTTACCAAGGTATGATAAATCATTTAGCATATTATCATGAACAAATTTAATATCTCGATTTTTGTTTTTAGCAATAGCAATACATTTTTCACTAAGATCTAATCCAGTTGGATTTAGACCAATGTTTTTCATTCTGCGTGTTTCATATCCAGAATTACATCCTAAGTCTAATACATCTATCTTGTCATTTAATATTTTTTTACATTCTTTTAGAAATGGTAGCATGGTTGAATCTTTATACCATTGCTCAGTCCATTGTTCCACAGTATCATTATAATAATCTATAATTCCTTTTTTACTCATATATTCACCTAGTTAAATTATATCATATTTAATTATTATTTTCTTATATTATGCTATATTGATTATGCAATTAAGTTTTCTATGGTATACTTATATTAGAGTGATATATATGAAAGAATTTTTAGGTGAAATAAGAAAAATAGATGATAATTTAAAATTTAAAAATAAATTAATTAATACATTTTTAATCATTTTATTAGGAATAAGTTTAGGATTATTTTCTAAATGGTTAGATAATTTATCCATCGATAATTCAATATGGTGGATGAATATTGTTGAAAAATTTGATTTAGGTAATTTCTTTTCAGATTTTTCAATTTGGCTATTTATAGCATTGTGTATTTCTATATATAGTAAATCTCCATTAAGAGCAAGTTTGAATGTATTTTTATTTTTTATAGGAATGTGCATTAGTTATCATTTATATACAATTTTATTTAGTGGTTTTAATCCTAAAGAATATATGATGATATGGTATGGATTTACTATTATTTCTCCATTTTTAGCATTTGTTTGTTGGTATAGTAAAAGTGAAAATAAATTATCAATTATTATTAGTAGTTTAATATTATTTGTTTTTTTCTCGAGTTGTTTTAGTGTAGGTATGTGGTATATTGGTTTTAAAGGAATATTATATTTATTAGTATTTATATCAACTTGTATAGTCTTATATAAGAAATCTATTAATCTATTTATAAGTTTAATAATTGGTATGTTTTTATCAATAGTAATAAGAATACCATTTATAAGTAATTAAATAAATAAGCTTTTAAAAATCTATTATATAGAAGTAATAATAATGTTGAAAGGGAGAATATAAATATGATTGATAGAATTACCAAAAATGAACAAAGATTAGATAGTATAATGCTTAGTATTAAGAGTCTTGAAGAAGCACTAATTAATTTTAAATCAAATAAAAAAAATATAGCACTAGTTAATAAATATTATGGAAGCAATAATTGGTTTAAAGATAAAGATGCCTTTGAAAAAAATGAAATATCTAATGTTAAAGCAGGTGTTCTAAGTGAAGATGCTGTTTGGAATATGAATGAAGATATTAATGATTTAATAACTGAAATGAAAGCAATAATTGTGAATTATTCAAATAAAAATAAATATTAATTATTTGTATTATTATAAAGTTTGAATTTATTTCAAGTTTTATATTTTGTAAAGTTGTAAAAAAACAATAATACTATAAAGAAAAATATTGTATAATTGGTAAGTTAGAGTGGAGAAAAAGTGTAATGAGAAAAAGAAAATTAAAAAAATGGGTTAAAATCTTATTAATATGCATAATATGTTTAGTTATATCAATTATTATTTCAAAATTTATATGCCAAAATAAAGATACTAATAATAATAAAACATTAATGGGTAATAAAATTGTTAATGGATTATATGAATATAATCTAGGAAATAATAAAAATATTCAAAATATAATAATTAATAATAATGATAATGATATATATTATCTTACCAACCATGATAATAATTATAAATTATATGAAATGAATGCTTATTCTAAAAAAGAAAAAGAAATAAATAGTATTAATAGTGAAGTGTGTATTTTAAATAACTATTACTTATCATGTAGTAGTGGTGAAGATAGAACTATATATAATACTAATTTTAAGGAGTTATATAAGGGAGATGATTTCTTTGATATAATTCCATATCAAGATTTATTTTTAATAATAAAAGATAAAAATATATATTTAAATAATAAAAAGATTAGAACTATAAAAGATGATATTGAAAGATTTGATATAATTGATTATTATGTTACAAAAGATAATACTTATATTGAATTTATATCACTTGATGATTTATATATATATAATGTTAAAGATGATTCTTATAATAAGCTTGAACTTAATAATATGCATTCATATTTTAATGGATTTTATTATGCTAATGATGATAAAATTGTTGTAATGAATTTAGATAGTAATACAACTAAAGAATATAATAATTTTATAAAGGATAACGATTTAGAATATAGTACTATAAAAGATGATAAAATTATATATATGGATAATAATTATTTAAAGATATATGATTTGAATATTAATAAACTTAAATATTTAGATTATAGATTTGATAGTTCAGTAGATAGATTAGTGGTTAATAATGAATATTTATATCTGATATTTCAAGGAGATAATCCAAAAGTATATGTTGTTAATATAAATGAAATAGATTCTCCATATTATACATTAGATGAATATAAAGAAATTCAACTTGATAAAATATCTAAAAGAGTAAATGAATTAGAAAACAAGTATAATAATTATGTTGATATTGTATATGATAGCAAAGATATAGATGACTATAAAAAATGGAGTGAAAAAATAGTAAATGAAAATAGATATGAAATGATTTTTGAAGCATTAGATGAGATAGATAATGTTTTAAATAAACTGGGTAAAGATTTCTTAACTATATTTAAAGAAAAAGATTATAAAGGATTAAGAATTGTAATTTCTAAAGATATAGAAGCAAGTAGTGGTTCAAAAGTAAAAGATTTAGCAGGATTTTTCTTTCTTAATGATACTTATTATAATGTTATAGTTTCTAAAAATGGAATGCCATATGAAAAGACATTTTGTCATGAAATGATGCACGCTATTGACGAAAATGCATTAATTAATAAATATGATATTGCAGGAAATTGGTATGATTATAATCCTAAGAAATTTGAATATAATGTTAATCACTATCTAAATGATGATGTAGATTATACCTTATATTCTTATGTTGAAGATGAAATAAAAAATGCATATTTTATTGATGCATATTCAAAAACAAATCAATTAGAAGATAGGGCAAGAGTATTTGAAAATATATGTTATAAAGACAAGGATATTATGATAAAAGATCATCCAAATTTGTTAAAAAAAGCAAAATATTTAAAATCAGGATTAATTAAATATTATGGTGTTTTGGATGGCTCAAGTATTTTTGATAGTATTAATTAATAGGAGAGTGTAAAAATGAAAAAAACATTTAATGTATTTTTAATATTATTTCTACTTTGTGTAATAGGCTTTGAAGTATATGAATTATTTAAAAACGATGATTCAAATATAAACAATAATGAAAATACATCAATAAAAGAATCAAATGAAAGTAATAAAGAGTCTATTATAATAAAATATTTTACTTATGAAGGAAATGGAAAGTTTACTATGAGTTCAACTGCTAATAGAGTTTCTGATTTTAAAAAGATTAAAAATAATTATTATATAAAAGAAGAAATAAATAATGAAAAATCAGATGATAAAATAGTAGAAGTATTATATAATGATTTTGAAAGTGAGCCTTATTTATATGGCTACTATACTAATGAAGAGTTTAATAAATACTTTGAAGAACAAATTAAAAATGGATTAGTATGTGATAACAAAACAGAAATTGGTTTTGGTGAAGGTGTTAATATTAAGTGTGTTGAACATGATAAAGGATTTGAATATGAAAAAATAGATAGTAAATTATGTGCATATATTAATGATAAAGAAATATGTATTAATGCAAATGATTGGGAAAATATAGATGACTATAAAAAACAATTTGAAAATGTTGGATGGATTTGTGAGTATAAAAATAATGATAATGGAAAGTGGAGCGAAGATGAAAAACCTGTAAATGGTGACTTAGAATGTTCTAAAGAAAAGCCTAGTACAAATAAACACACAAGTAATGAATTATTTTGTAATATTGGAAGTGAAGGAGCATCAGTATGTAATAATAATGATGGTTGGTGTAGTATAAATAATGATTTAAATACATATTGTTTTGGAGTTAATTAGAAATAAAACACGAACTTAAATAGATTTTCAATTCACAATTATATCCTACGATTCGTAGGTTGAGATTTTAAAGAAGGGGAGTATAATTTTTGTTGAAAGAGGGATGAAGTATGGACATAGAAAAAATATCAAACCTAATTAAAACAAAAAGGAAAGAAAAAAAATTAACACAAGAAGAACTTGCTAAAAAAATAAATGTTACTGAAAAAGCAATTTCTAGATGGGAAACTGGTAGAGGTACACCTGATATATCATTATTAGTTCCATTATCTAAAGCATTAGATATTTCAGTGTCAGAATTATTAAATGGAAAAGAAGATAAGAGTGAAGAAAATAATATAAAAGAAATAATTAAATACATTGATATTTATAGTAAAAAGAAGAATAAATTTATATTACCAGTATTTATTGTTGTATATTTAATAATACTATTATTCTATTTAAATTATTTAAGAATAGAATATTCATATGGTTTAGTTTCATTTGATTATATTGGAGAACTATGTCTATTTTGTATATTTGCATTTTTCATTAGTTTAAATAATAATTTATTTTCGAATTATTATTATGATAAAGTTGAAGACAAAGACAAAATGAAGAAAATAACATATATTATTTGCTTAGTATTATATACTATAACTTTAATTAATTTAACAAATTATGCAAGAAAAACATTTGGAATTAATACATATAATTTAGTTCCATTTAAAACATTATTTGGATATTTTGAATATTTTGATGGTAGAACATTTATGGTAAATGTCATTGGTAATATATTCATATTAATGCCTATGCAATACTTGATATTAAGAATTTTCGGTGTAAAGAAGTTTAGTATAAATTTTATAATAAGTATTTTTATTGGATTCATGTTAGAACTATTTCAATATATTACTAAAAGAGGAGTATTTGATATTGATGATATAATTCTATACTTAATAGGTACTAGTTTAATGTATTATTTATATAATATATTTATAAACAAGAAAAAAATCACTATTAATAAAAAACACTTAATAGTAGCTTTTATATCACAATTTATATTATTTACTTTATTTGAAATGCTAAGTTGGTATAGTTTTGGAGATATTCCAACTATGGATGTTTTTATAAGATTAATAGTTTTCTTTACAATAATATATTTTGTAATTATAAAAAGTTATAATTTCATTAAAAGTAAAAATAAAATGAAGGTGAGAGATAAAAAATGAGAAAAACTATTGTAATAATAATTGGTATATTATTACTAATTGGATGTACTTTAAAAAATGGTGATGTATCAAATACAGATATTATTAAAGTTGAATCTAATATATTTACCGAAAATGATTTAAATGATGCTATTAATTCAGTATATGATTATTTTAAAAAGGAATATAAAGGTTGTGAATTATTAAATATTAAATATATTGGAGATGAAAATAATAATTATGAAGATTGGGCTAAGAGAAATAATAAAGAAGAATATATTGCTTTTATTTCTGATTTTATTGTTTATGATAATAGTAAAGTTCAATCATTAAATGAAGAAAAATATACTAATTGGAATTGGATATTAGTAAGAAATAAAGGGGAAAAATGGACTGTAGTTGATAATGGCTACTAGAATATAAATTCTACTCGAACACTATTGTTCGAGTTTTATTTTATTAACTATGATATAATAGCTTTAGGAGTGTTGTTATGAAAAAGAAAATAATAGTTTGTTTAATAATAATTATAATAGTTGTAATAGTTATAAAAATAAATAAAAAAGAAGAGGTTAAGATTAGTAATATATCACAATTAGATTACTATAGTATTAGATTTGATGAATATGATGAGTATAATAATTTAAGATTTTTATGTTATAGTGAGAATGAAGAAGATATATGTAATTTATATGATAAAACTGTTTCTAATACTAGTCCTATAGAAACAATTAAATCAAAAGATAATGAATATTTACCAAATTATATTCATTATGGTGATTTTGATTTAGAAGAAGATTATTCTTTTAAAGTAAATGATTCTTTAGCACGTAATATAGATTTTATAAATGATTTTTATTCTATTTATACTAAAAATGGAGAAAAATATGAAAGAAATATTAAGATTCATGGTAAAAATGCTATTGAATATAAAAATGAAGATGAATATGTAATATATAAAGAAGAGAATAATTCTAATTATTTTTTAGTACCTAAAAATGTAGTAGAGTATTTTTCATCATTAATTATTAATGATAATAATGCTGCTTGTATCTATGTTAAAGAAAATAAAAAATATGTATATCCTAAAGTAATAATTTATAATTATAAAAATGGTGAAATAATTAAAGAATATAATTTTGATAGATTAAAAAATATTTATTCATATGAAGATAGTCCAATCGGATATAATGAAAATGAAAAATTATTTATTATAAATGATAAAAATTATTATTTAAACTTAGATAATTTTAAAGAATTAATATTGAATGATGCAAGCTTTGAATATGATAAAATATTAATTAATAAAAACAAAGTATATGATTATAAATTAAATTTAATTAAAGAGTTTAATAATGATGAAAAGCCTATTTTCATACGTACCATTGATGATATATATGAAACAGCATATATTTTATATGAAAAAGACAATATTATATATAATTTAGATAATAAAGTTGTTTATGAACTAGAAAAAGGTGAAAAATATTATCCTAGTGAAGATATATTAATTCTTTATAATGATAAATATATAACTAAAGCAATAGATATAAATGGTAAAATACTTTTTGATAATAATGACAATAAATTAGATTTAAAAGTATCAAATAAAAACAAATTAGATTATTTAGATATTGATAAAAATGGTAATTTAATTACATATAATGAAGAAGTAAGTAAAGTTAGATGTTTAAGAAATAATAAAAATGTAGAATATAATGTTCAAATAGAAGATATGTATATAAGAGAGAATATTTTAGAAGATAAAGTAAAAATAGATCTATATGATAAAAACTTGAATAGTATAAATACATTTGAACTTAAAAGCGATGAAAAAATAAATAGAGTTGATTATTTATTATTAAATACTAAATATATAAAAATTGAATTAGTAATTGGAGATGATGAACAATATAATTATTCTATTAATTATTTATATGATATAAGAAATAATAGATTATTAGATGATGTTATTTATTCTAATAATAATTATAATTATGTAGAATTGAAGAATGATAATATAATTATATTCGGAGGAAGTAAAGATAATATGAAAGAGTATTTATATTATATAAATGATAATGTAAATAGACTAAATAATGATTTGAATATAGACTCAATTTTTAGTTATAATAATGATGAAATATTATTTGAAGTTGAAAATCAAAAATATATTGTAATACCAAATAAAGTATTTATTAAATAGTCATGAAGAAAAAATTATATACCAGTTGTCATTGGTGCTTCTTTAGTGCCAATACTTGGAATGCTTATGTTACCAAAAACAATATGTTATATTTTAATAGTTTTATCTTTTAAAAATAAAATTAGTAATAGTAAAAAAAGAATATTCAAATATTCTTTTTGTTTGACATAATATTATTAAAGTGTTAGTATATACACTTAACAAATATATTATTCTTATCAGGGGGAAATAAAATATGAAGAATATATTAAAATTTATACTTTTGTCATTTATGTTCTTTTATGCATTTAATATTTATGCAGAAGAATCAGTACAAGAGCAAAGTATTGAAGACACTTATGTTGAAGAAGTAAAGCCTAATGTGGAAGAAGAAAAAATTGAGGATACAAGTGATGATAATACTAAAATTACTTTAGAAAATACTGAAGAAGAATTACTAGATTCTCAAAACAATGAAGTAGAAACTACTATAGCTCAATCTGAAACTGCTGATTTAGAAGAAGAAAAAGATGCTGTAGATACAGTAGAAAGTGAAACTGAAAATGTAGAAGAAGAGAAAAAAACAGAAAGTGAAGCTACAAATTCAGATGATGAAAAAGATAATACAGAATCTTATCAATATGAAATAATTAAAGTAAAAGTTATTACAACAAAAGTTGATGAAGATGGTTTACCACTACCAGGAGCAGTTTTACAAATATTAGATTCTAATGGTAAAGTAGTTGATGAATGGACAACAGATGGTAAAGAGAGAATAACTAATTTACCAGATGGTGTATATACATTACATGAAAAAGAAGCTCCAGAGGGATATGAATTAGCAGAAGATAAAACATTTACTATTAAAATTGAAATGCCTGAAGTTAGTGCAGGTGTAGATTTCAGTAAAACCCCATGTCCACATTATGGTGGAACACCTTTATACTATGTTGAAATTGAAGGAAAGAAACAAGAAGTATATTGTATAAATCAAAACTGGGAAGTTCCAGATGAAAACTCTATATATGATGGTGAAATATTAAATCCTAGTAGTATAAGAGATTTTACTAAACAAACAGTACCAGTAGATGCTGCTAATAATAAAGATAAAATTGATATTTCTGATCATGAATTAAAAGATGAACAATTATATAATAAAATATTAGATATCATTTATCATAGACATAAAGCAGAAAAAATATTTAGTGATTTATCTATTCCAGAAATTAGATTCTTAACAGAAAGTGCATTAAAGAATTATACAAATGCAGGACTAACTGAAGCTGTAATCGCATATCGTAAATCTGATAACAAAACATTTGTTCCTTTAAATGTAGAAGGTGTATCCTATGATGAAAGAAGTAATGGAGACATATATTACTTAAGACATCAATATAGAGATTATGTTTATACCCCAGATGCTGAAATGGGTAAAGCAATATATGAAATTAGATTTGGTGAAGGAAATTCATTTGGTCAAATGGTAGCATATCACTGGTCTAATGGTAATGGTCATCATGCTAAAACTAGTACTGAAGAAAGAAATAAAATAGCAAGATATTATGAATTGTATCAATATTTAATAAGTGAAGAAGATACTCATCCAGATGATATGAATCTATTTATATATTCAACAGAGTCAGTTTATGAAGGAAAAAATCCTAATGCTGACTATGCTTATCAAAACTTACTTGGAATAACTGGTTATTTTGAAGAAATAAAAGATCAAGAAGAATTGGAACTTGTAATGGAAAATAAATATAGTACAGAAAAAAGAAATATATCTGTAGCTAAAATATGGGATGATAATAATGATGAAGATGAAATTCGTCCTAAAAGCGTAAAAGTTTACTTACTTGCTGATAATGAAAAAGTTGATGAATTAGTGTTAAGTGAAGATAATAATTGGGAGTCAACTTTTGAAAATCTAGATGTTTACAAAAAAGGTAAAAAAATTGAATATACAATTAGTGAAGAAGAAATTGAATTCTATGAATCAACTATAGTTAAAAATAATGAGGAAAAATTTACAATAACTAATTATCATGAACCATGGCCAAAAGGTGATGGTGATGAACCAGAAGAACCAAAGAATAATAATCCTAAAACTGGAGATGATATTTTAACAAACATTATTATGCTATTAATAAGTTTAACTGGTCTTACTATAGGAATTAAATATTTAAGAAAGAACTAGCTATTGCTAGTTTTTTATTTTATATAAATTATGTTAAAATTAATATGGATGTGATTAACATGGAAAAATTAATAACAAATGATTACAATTTAAAAGAAGAAGATATAACTGAAGTAGTAAAAAGAGTTAAATTATTAATTATTAATAATAAAAATGAAATATTACTTGGATACTCAAATAATGAATATCAATGTCCAGGAGGACATGTAGAAGATAAAGAAAGTTTAGTTAACGCTATTAATAGAGAATTAAGAGAAGAAACAGGTATAGAATTAAATATAAAAGAAATAAGTCCTTTTTTATATTCAGTAGGGTACTACAAAGATTGGCCAGAAAAAGGTAAAAATAGAAAAGTAGAAATTTATTATTATGAAATAAAGACTGATATAAAACCTAATTTAAATAATACTGAGTATACCTTATCAGAGCAAGAAGGTAATTTTGAATTAAGAAGTGTACCATTAGAAAGTGTAGAAGAAGTATTTACTAATAATGCTAATAAATATGGAGATAAACATGGTATAGCAAAAGAAATGATAAAGGTATTTAAAATATATAAAAGCTTATGTTAAATTGACTTTAAATATTGCTTATGTTACAATATGTGAGTTTTGAAAGAAGTGTGATTTTATGAGAAAAGGTTATATAGATATGGCCACTATCGATTATGAAAATAAACATGTTACTCTAAGAGAAAAACTTGGTGAAGATGTTATGAAGACTAGTTTTGATAAATATAAATCAAAAGATAAAAAACAAAAAGTAAAAAAAGAAGCTACTGAATTCTATAATGAATTAATAAATAGTAATGATAAAGCTAGTTATAGAACTATTGATTCACAATTATCATCTATAACTTATTATTATGAAGAATATAGTAATCAACACTATGAAAGAGGAGAAATCATTAGTGAAAACGCTTATGTAAAAAAATATAATATGGAATATAATCCATATTATTACAAAATATTTATTAAGAGATTATTAGAACTTGGTAAGAAAAATAATACATATGTTGATGTATCTATTATATATAATGAAGAGACTCAAATGTATTATATTGTTGGTAAAGTATTATCAAAAGAACAATTTGAAAGTTTATATGGTATATCATTAGATCAATTCTATGAATTATCTAATAAAAATGATAATAATCAATTAACTTCTTTAGAAGAAATGTTTAAAGAAGAACTAGTTAGATTAAAAAAGAACTATATTAGTTATATGATTGAAGATATAAATTCAGGGCATGATAAAGGTTTTATTGAGATAGATGGTTATCAAGCATATTTACAATTAGCTTACAAATATCCATCTATTGAAAACAAAGAAGACATTTTAAGAGAAGTTGGTTTTGAACTTGATAATGAAAATAATGCATTAAGATTAGTTGAAACTACTTTGAAATTAAAACGATAAAAGACTTATTTAATAAGTCTTTTTAAGTATCATAATAATTGTATATTTATTGTAAACTTTATTTATTTGCGTAATAAAAAAAATATAAATCTTGTTATTATATTCTTATAGGAGAGTATAAAATATGAAAAACGTTAAAAAATTATTGTTGGTTTTATGTCTATTAGTAATGTTAGCTGGATGCATGAATAAAAAACAAGAAAGTTTACTTGATACTATTACTAAAGATGGCCAAAATTATATGAAAGAAAAATATGGAAAAAGATTTGATGTTGTTTCTAGTAAGTTTGAAGATAAAACAGTTTCTGGTTTAGGTTCTATTGGTTATGATGAAAGTAAAGCATATATATATCTAAATGATGATATTTTAGTATATTATGATAATGGTAAATATTATGATAACTACCAAGAAAATGATATTAAAAATGCAATTATTAATGAAATATGGAATCCTATATTAGAAAAGCATGATGGAGTATATTTTGATAAAACACCAATATTTTTTGGGAAAAATATGACAAATGGAAAAATAGTATATCATAATTATTATGATGGTAATATTAATAAATTTGTTCTTGATGAAAAAATTAACGCTGGTATTGCTACAATATTTATTATTTCTGAAAATGGAAATGATTGGCAAGACAAAATGAATCAAATTACTTTTGATTTAGATAGTTTCTTTGATAATACAGGAATAGTAATGATAGCTTTAACAAATGATTTATATCAACAAAAATTAGATTCATATAATGTTGGTATGGATGGTTGCTTTGCTGAAAGAAACTCAAATGGATTAATAGTAAAACAATATATTGATATTGGTGAAGGAATACATGCTACTTCTAATACAGAGAATTTAAGGCTTGAAGAAGGAGATATTAAATTAGTTAAGTCAAATATAACTGTAGATGAATTACAAAAGACTATGGATGATGAATTAGCAAAATATATTAAAAAAAATAAAACTAGCAGTTATACTAAATATACTGTGGATTCTGTTTCTCCAATTTATGAAATAGTATTATCAAATAAAATTAAATCGTTTAATAAGAGTTTTATAGAATTGTATTTAAAATTTGATGATGAAAATTTAGGTATTTCTGATGATTATACATTAATAATATATGATTCTAAAGATGGTTATTCTTATACAAAACATAGTAATAATGGTCAGTATAGCTTAGTTTTAAAATCGGATAAACATTATTTATGGAAAGGTAAATATATATCAGAGTATATTAGAAAATAAACCTCTTAAGTGTGGTTTATTTTTTTATTATAGGATAATTAAAAATGTTGTGTTATAATTTTATTGAGGTGTAAATATGAAAAAGAAATTATTAAGTATATTATTAATTACAATTATATTATTTGGCTTTACTGCATGTGGTCAAAAAGAAAATAATGAAGCTAATGAATCAGATAATAAAGCAAGTAATACTAGTGAAAATATTAGTGACGGAAAAGTAATATTAGAAAATGAATATGTAACTATTAAATTTATTAAAAGGGAGATTAAATCATTACCTGGTATGGAAAATGGGGAAATAGTTTATTATAAATTACCAACGGTATTATTAAGCATTAAAAATAACTATGGAGAGCCACTACATTTTGAAACAAGAGCAACTGATTATGAAAAAAGTAAAATAAATTATGGATTTGTCATGAGTAATGAAAAAGGATCATTTGATTATACTGGTCTTAATCTTGCAAAAGATGAAACACTTAATACAAACATTTATTATTCACAAATTAAATATGAACAAAAAGAATATCCATTAAGTACTCTTGATGATAAAAATATTTTCTTAAGATTATATGAAAAAGATGAATTTGGTGGAAATTCATTTATAAATGAATATAAATTTAATACAAATGAATTAAAATAGTGGAGTAATCCACTTTAAAGGAAAAAAGTATGGCAGAATTAAGAGATTTATATGATATTAATAGTAACAAAACAAATAAAACTTATCATAAAGGAGAAGCAATACCAAAAGGTTACTATCCAATGGTAGTAATGGTAGTTATTAGAAACTCTAGGGGTGAATTCTTAATGCAAAAAAGAGTTCCTTCAAAAGGAGGAGATTGGGGAGTAACAGGAGGACATCCAAAGAGTGGACAAACTCCAATAGAGGGAATTATTACTGAAGTAAAAGAAGAATTAGGATTAGACTTTAGTCATGAAAATTTTATTGAGTATGATTCAGGATGTGATGGAAAAGATTGTTATAAAATGTATTTTGTTAATAAAGATATAGACATTAATGAAATTAAAATTCAAGAAGAGGAGTTATCTGAAGTTAGATGGTTTTCTATGGATGAACTAAATAATATGGTTAAAACAAAAGAACTAAATGAAGACCAAATATCTTGTTTTATAAAAGTATGTAATTATTTAGAAAAGAATAATAAAAAACTCTATTAAGAGTTTTTTATTTGTTCTATATATGTTTTTGCTTTATTAATTCTTTCTTGATAAGAGTTTTTAATATTAATATCTTTTTCATTATTCATTCTTTTAATTATTTCATTAATAAAATCATTTATATTATTAATTAATATTTCTTTTTTAGTATTAGATGAAATAGAATAATCGTTTTTATAATAGTTGTACCAAGCTTTATCAATAATACCAATTCTTTTATTTTGAGTAGTATAATCTATCATAAATAATGTATCTTCACTCATATGAATATTTGTATCAAATAAATTATTTATACTATTTCTTTTGAACATTCTTGTATATATTCTTCCAGTTGGGCAATCTTTTATTTCTTTGTTTTTTTCATTTGTTTTACCACTTATGAGTTTCTCTTTAAAATTGCTAATACTATTTCCTTCGTATATATGTAGACCAGGATTACATAATCTAGTTTTAGCAATTTTATTATTTCTAATCTCGTTATATCCGCCTATAATTAAATCTAAATTATTTTTAGTAATAATATCATATGCTTCTTCTAAAAAGTGTTTATTAATTGTATCATCTGCATCTATAAAAGTAATATAATCACTATTAGAAATGTTTAGGCCAGTATTTCTAGCATTACTAACACCACCATTAGTTATATGTATTACATTAAAATTATTCTTATTCTTAGAGTATTCATCTAAAAATAATTTTGTTTTATCATTACTACCATCATCTATTATATAAACTATATAATTACTATATGTTTGATTTAATATACTTTTAAAGCACCTTTCTAAATCATTAATAGGTGTATTATATACAGGAATTATTATATCTATCATTCTATCACTCCATTTAAATTATAACATATGCTAATTATTATGATATAATTTAATTAGGTGGTTTTATGGAAAATTTTGAAGAAAGAAAAATACAATATTTTAAAAGATTAAATGATAATCCTTTTATATTATTAAATTTATATAGGAATAATGAGGAAGCAAAAATAAATATTATTTTAGATCCTAAAACAGAAAGAGAATTATTAATAGCTGAATCTATTATTACATTTACAAGTGATACAATAGATATAATGGAAAACTTAGATAGCATAAATGTCTCTAGAGAAGAATTAGATAATAGTATAACAATAAATTTATTTGTTAATATTATTTATGCTCTAAAAGAGAATGATAAAGATGAAATAAATAGAATAAAAGAATACTTATCTAAGAATATAGATCCAGATTATGCAGCTAGATTAATGTTTGACTTTTTAGTAGTATTCTCAAGCAATATAGAAGAGGGTATAAATGAGATAGCTAGAAGAACTGGATATAGTCCATATGATGAAGAATTCAATAATTATTTGTCTAAAGCAAATGAAATAACAAGTTCAAATAATAATACAAATTTTGATTTTGAAAATGAAGAAATAATAGATGCTACTATTCAAATGATTAATAAATTTCATGAACTATATCAAAGTAAGCAAAATGAAATGGTACTAAAAAAAAGAAATAAATAAAAATATTATTAAAAAAATTAATAATATTTTTTATTGCAATATTATTTAACTTTACAACTTATACTTTTATAATCTTTTATAGAAATTAAGTGTTAAAAATAGTACAAATAAGCATATGTAAACAAAACGTAAATAGTGTTTTTTTTTTAAAATGGGCCTTTTAATTACTTTACATATATATTTATTAGTGATTTTTTGAAATTATTATAAGAAATATCGGCTTGTAAAATATTTGTAAAATATCATTTTAACAATGTAAATTTAAATAATAATAATTAAAAAATCACATAAAATTTTTGTGAATAAAAATCGTTGACAAAAATAAACTTAAATGTTAACATACAAACTCGTAATCAAGTGGGGCATATTGCCTCTAAGGGGGGAAATTTTGGTTATGAAAAATTTATTCAAAGTTTTACTTCTTGCAATCATAACTATATTTGCATTCAATATTGGTTATGTATATGCAGAAGAACAAGAATCAGAAAAATCTGAAGAAAGGATAGAAGAAGTTCTTGAACCAGCAATTTCAGACATAGTTAATATTTCTGATAACAAGTCTGAAGAAAAAGAGGAAACTACAGTTCCAGTAGAAAAAGTAGAAACATCTGTAGAAAAAGAAGAAGTTCAAGTTCCAGTAGAAAAAGAACTTACCAGTGAGACAACTACTGAAGAAGAAAAAGTTACTGAGAGTGGAGAATCTATTAGTGAACCAACAAGAGCTGCAGATAATCCAACAGGAGATGATACAGAAGAACCAACAAATGATGAAATAGAAACTCCAACAATAGGAAAGGTAAATGTTAGAATAATTGACTCAAGAACAGGAAATGTTGTTAAAACAATAGAATTATTAGCAGATGCAGATGCAAATACTAAAATTAAATTGAGTGATCTTTATCCAGACATAAGATATAGTACAGTAGATAAGGAATATGCTATCAATGAAACTTTATATAAACATACATTTTTAGGTTTCTTTGATGCAAGTGAAGGTGGAAATCAAATAATTTTTAATTATAATAATGTTACTTATCCAAATTTAAAAACTATATATTCTAATCCTACAGCAACATCACCTAGTAATTATCAATTAACATTAAGAGCTAAAAGTGATCTTACAACTGAATCAACTGTTGATGTATATGCGAGATTTAAAACAATAGCTAAACCAAATGGAAAAATAACTATTAACATTATAGATGGAAGAACAGGAAATGTGGTTGACAGTTTTTATTCTAGTGCTACAGATTCAGGACTAGCAAGTGTTAAATTAAAAGATTTATTTCCAAAACTTATAGGAAAAACTATTAGTGGTAAAGAATATATTTATGAAAAAGTTGAAGATAAAACATATATCTTTAAAGGATTTTTCACACAAGAAGAAAATGGTATATTAATAGATAATAGTTTTACTCCTGGAGATTTATATCCTGATTTAAGTACGTTAAAGGCTTCTCAAGTTCTTACAAGTACTACATTACCTAATTATAAACTTCAAGTAAAAGCAAAAACTACTACAGCAAATGACAATACATATAATGTCTATGCATTATGGGATTTACAAGAACCTCATAGGATATATATTAATTTTTATGATGTAAAGCCAAATGATGATGGCACTACTAGTGTTGCATTAGTTAAAACACATCAAACAAACTTAATTGAGCCAGGTATTTCAGAATCTAATCTTAAAGGCTTATCCTTAGATCAAATATTTAGTGAAGGAGATTCTAGCAGACCTTACTCAGGAGTTCATGATGCTAATTCAGATACTGAAACAAGCTCAGATCATATTTATAAATTTTTAGGATGGTATGATGCTGCAGAAAATGGAACAAGAATAACAAGTGATTATACATTGACAGGAGATTTTGCAAAAGCATTTAAATCATTAACAATACCTAGCAATCATATATTTGGTTATGTTACAAATAGTCCTTTAGATACTGATTATACAATTAATGTTTATGGATATTGGGACTCTATAAAAGCTCCACAATTAAAAATACAACATGTTAACGAAGTATCTAAAGAAGGAAATACATCTTGGAAAAACCCTAATGGAACAACAAAAGCTTATTCACATACATATGAAAATCCAACTGATGGTCCATCAACTCATAAATTTAAATATTGGAAAGTTTATAAAGTAAATCAAGAAACACAAGAAGAAACTGAATATGATGGAATCGAATATAAAGATGGAAATAAATTTACCTATAGTTTTGAAGGTAAAGAACCAGGATCTTTAGAAGTATTAATAGGAAGAGCTTGGTGGCAAGCAAATGTTACACTAATTATATTTAGTGATGGAAAAGAAATAGGAAGAGGCTCTGATTTTGAAAGTATTAGTATTAGTGATGTACTTGAAAATAATCCAACTAAAACTGGATATAGATTTTTAGGATGGACAGACGCAAAAGGAAAAGATGTAACAGAGACTACATTCTATCCAAATAAAGCATCAACAAACCCGGAAGTTGTAACAATTAAGTTATATGCAAAATGGGAACAAATTAAAATTGATGTTAAAGTAATAAAAAAATGGACTGATCAAAACGATAATGACAGAATTAGACCAGACAAAGTAACAGTTAATATTAAAAACAAAGATACTGGAAAAGTAGTTGACACAACTACTTTAAGTGAAGATAACAATTGGGAATATACATTTAATGTTCCAGAATATGAAGGAGAAAACAAAGTTGAATATGTTGTTGAAGAAGCAACAGTTAAAGGATATAATCCAATTATTACTGGGAATATGAAAAATGGATTCAAAATAGAAAATGTCCATGAAAATATTCAAACTGAAGTTTCAGTATCAAAAGAATGGTCAGATAGTAATAATAATGACGGTAAAAGACCAAATAGTGTAACAGTTAATTTATTAAATGGAGAAGAAGTAGTAGACAGTGCTACTTTAAATGATGAAAATAAATGGACTTATACATTTAAAGCAGATAAATATAATAATGGAGAAGAAATAAAATATACAATCAGTGAAAACGAAGTTCAAGGTTATACTTCAAAAGTAACTGGAAGCATTAAAGAAGGATTTGTTGTTACAAATACTCATGAAGTAGAAACAATTAAATCTATAGCTGTTAAAAAGGTATGGGATGATAATAATGATGAAGATGAAATTCGTCCTGAAAGTATAACAGTTTACTTACTTGGAAATGGTGAAAAAGTACAAGAAGTAGTATTAAGTGAAAAGAATAATTGGGAGTCAACTTTTGAAAATGTTAATGTTTATGATGGTGGTAAAGAAATTGAATATACAGTTAGTGAAGAAGAAGTAGAATTCTATGAAGGAACTGTAGATGGAAATAAGAAAGATGGATTTACAGTAACAAACTATCATGAACCATGGCCAAAAGGTGATGGTGATGAACCAGAAGAACCAACTAATGAAGATAATAATAAAAACAATAATAATCCAAAAACTGGAGATGATATTGTTACTAATATTATCATGTTGTTAATGAGTTTAACTGGTCTTGCTAGCGGAATTATTTATCTAAATAAAAATAAACTTGCTAAAAACAATTAATAAAGACTAGCACAAGCTAGTCTTTTATTTTATAGGAGTAATATATGAAGAATAAAATTAAAAAAATATTAATATTATTATTTATTGTTATATGCTTTGTTGGAGTAGTATATTACTTCTATAAAGTATTTATATGGAATAAAAGTTTAAATGATAATAGTACTTTAAAAAGTGAAATAGATGAACTAGTTATTATAGAAGAAGATGAAGAAAGTAATAATAAATTTAATATAGATTTTGAATCTTTAAAAAAGAAAAATAGTGATACAGTTGCATATATTAAAGTAAATAATACTAAGATAGATTATGTAATAGTTAAAGGAAAAGATAATGATTATTATTTACACCATAATTTCAATAAAAAGTGGAATGTAGCAGGATGGGTATTTGCAGACTATCATAATAAATTTGATGAAAGTGATAAAAATATTGTTATATATGGACATAACATGAAAAATGGAAGTATGTTTGGAACATTAAAAACAATACTTAATAAGAAATGGTATAAGAATAAAAAGAATAACATAGTAAATTTAGTAACTGAAAATGGTGAATATTCTTATCAAGTATTTTCAATTTATTCTATAGATTCTGAAGATTATTATATTAATACTAAGTTTAAAGATAATAATGAATTTAATAAATTTGTTAAAAAAATTAAATCAAGATCTATATATGATTATAAAGTAAATATAAGTGGTGAAGATAAAATACTAACTTTATCAAGTTGCATTGGAACAAAAGGTAAAAGAGTAGTGCTTCATGCTAAATTAATTGAAGAAAAAGAATAATACTTGATTTTTTCTAAAAATGTGGTATTATTAATGCATAAATTGTTGATTTGGAGTAGTAGTTATCAAATAAAACATTTTAGAGAGAAATTGTTTGGTGAAATATTTCATGTTTTATGATAATGAATGGACCAATGAGAGATTTCCTGAATTAAGTATGGAAATACGTAAGCCTAAACGTTATAATGGGACATATATGATGGTATATGAAATAGGTGGCAAAAGTAAGAATAATATAATCTTATCCAATTCATGGATAAGATTTTTTTATTAGAATGGGGTGAAGAATATGAAACGATGGCGCAATATAATTTTAAATAAAAATAATAAAAAAGAAGGAGAGATTTTAAATGGAAAACATTATATTAACAGGTGATAGACCAACTGGTAGACTACATTTAGGTCATTATGTTGGATCACTTAAAAGAAGAGTAGAATTACAAAATAAAAATGATTATAAAGAATTAATAATACTAATAGCTGATGCCCAAGCATTAACAGATAATTCTGGTAATCCACAGAAAGTTAGAGATAATGTAATTGAAGTAATGTTAGATTACTTAGCTGTTGGATTAGATCCAAAGAAAGTTACATTCTGCATTCAATCACAAATACGAGCATTACCAGAATTAACAGCATATTATATGAACTTAGTAACACTTCCAAGAGTACTTAGAAATCCTACTGTTAAATCAGAAATTAAATTAAGAGGATTTAATAATAATGAAGAGAGTGGTGTTCCAGTTGGATTTGTTAATTATCCAATTAGTCAAGCTGCAGATATTACAGCGTTTAAAGCTAATTTAATACCTGTAGGTGATGATCAAGAACCAATGATTGAACAAACTAGAGAGGTAGTTAGAAGTTTTAATAGAATATATAATACAGATGTATTAGTTGAATGTAAGAGTGTACTTCCAGAAAATGAAATTTGTAGTAGACTTCCTGGTACTGATGGTGGAGCTAAGATGAGTAAATCAATTGGAAACTGTATCTATTTAGCAGATGATGAAGCTACTATTAAAAAGAAAGTAAATTCAATGGCATCATTCCCAAGAGCATTAGAAGAACCAGGTATAGTGGAAGGAAATGTTATATTTACTTATTTACGTGCTTTTGCAAATGATAGTCATTTTGAAAAGTATTATCCTGAATTTAAGAATTTAGATGAATTAGAATCTGCTTATAAAAAAGGTGGATTAGGGGATGGTAGAATTAAAAAATTCTTAAATGATGTGCTTCAAGAAGAATTAAAACCAATAAGAGAAAAAAGAATTGAATTTTCTAAAAATATACCATATATATTAGAAGTACTTAAAGAAGGTAGTGAAAAAGCAAATATGCTTGCTGATAAGACACTTGAAGAAGTTAAGAGTGCAATGGGTATAAATTATTTTGTTAATGATGAATATATTAATGAACAAATTGAAAAACATTCAAATTAGTATTGACAAAACTCTAAAATAAGAGTAAATTGTTATTATTCTTTATTTTTTAGGAGGGTGTATGTACAATATTATTTATAAAAAAATTAATATAAAACACATAAATAATTTTGTTTGCATGCGTCCTTTAAAAACGTCTTTATGATTTAACATGAAGACGTTTTTGTTTGGAGGATTATTATGAACAATATTAGTTTTAATGATTTATTTCAAAAATTAAAAGGCTATAGTGAACAAGATGTAAGTTTAATAAGACGTGCTTATGATTATGCTTGTGATATGCATAAGGGTCAATATAGACAAAGTGGAGAAGAATATATTACACATCCTTTGAATGTAGCATGTATTTTAGCAGATATGCATGCTGATGCAGATACAATATGTGCAGGCCTTTTACATGATACATTAGAAGATACAATTGCTACAAAAGAAGAATTAGCAAAACTATTTAATAGTAGTATTGCTAATCTAGTAGATGGTGTAACTAAAATTAGTAAAATGAATTTTTCAAGTAAGAAAGAACAAAATGCAGCTAATACTAGAAAAATAATTACAAGTATTACAAATGATGTAAGAATAATAATTATAAAACTTGCTGATAGACTTCATAATATGAGAACACTTGAATTTAAAAGTGAATATAAACAAAAAGAAAATGCAATTGAAACAATGGAAATATTTGTACCACTTGCATATTATATTGGAGCATATAGAATTAAAAGTGAACTTGAAGATATATCATTTAAATATTTAAAACCTGATATTTATAAAAGATTAAGTGATAAAAAAGCAAAAGTAGAAGAAGAAAATAAAGAATTATTAGAAGAAATAGAATTTAAAATAAAGAGAATATTAAGTAATAAAAATATTCCTAATGAAATAAAAATTAGAACAAAAAATATATATGGTATTTATAAAAGAATTAATGAAGGCCATAAATTATCAAATATTCATGATTTATTATCATTGAAAATAATGGTCGATGAAATAGATAATTGTTATATTACACTTGGTCTTGTTCATAGTTTATATAAACCAATATATGCTAAATTTAAAGATTATATATGTAATCCTAAAACTAATATGTATATGTCATTACATACAACTCTAATGGTTGATAACGATAAACTTGTACAAACTCAAATAAGAACATTTGATATGGATAAAATAGCTTCATTTGGACTTCCTGCTTATTGGGAAGTATATGGTAAAGATGCTAGAATTTCAATGCAAGAAGATTTACATAAAAAATATCAATTTTTTGATTCTTTAATTAAAATGAATTCTATGTTTAGTGATAATGAATTGTTTGTTTCACAAGTTAAAAATGAGATATTTACAGATAAAGTATATGTATATATATCTAATGGAGAGAGAATAGAACTTCCAAAGGGCTCAACTATTATGGATTTAGCTTATAAACTTGGTAGAGATATAGGAGATACAATTGTTTATGCTTATGCCAATGATACTATGGTTGGTCTTGATTATGTATTAAATAATAATGATAGAATTAAAGTGGTAACAGATGAGATGTCTTTGGGACCAAAAAGTAACTTACAAGCAAGAACTAGTTATGCTAAGATGATGATTTTAAGAAATAAAAATGACTGGGATAAATAACCAGTCATTTAATTTGATATTTATTTTTTCTTACTTTTTCAATTTTAATAGTATATCCAAGAGGTCCTAAAATATTAAGTAAATTTTTAACACTAGGAGAATGCATTCCTGATTCTATTCTTGAAATTTTAACTCTATTAACTTTAGAATATAATGCTAGTAATTCTTGAGTCAAATTATTTTCTTTTCTAAAAGAAATAAAATCATTTATAAATTCTTTTTCAAGTTCACTAGGTGTTTTATCAGTTTCAATATAATTTACATACTCATACATCTTTTTCATATTTTTATTGTATCATATTTGATACTTATGTCAATCAAAAGAAAAAAGAAAATTTACAAGAATTTTATAATATGCTATAATTATCATTAGAATGATAATATAGATGTTAATCTTTTAGAATGGAGATAATAATATGAAAGATGTTAATATTTTAATAAACAATGGAGTAAATGTACAAGCAAGTTTAGAGCTTCTAGGTGATATGGAAATGTATGATGAAACTTTAAATGATTTTCTAGATTTAGTAAATGAGAAGGTTGCTAAGTTAGAAAAATTTAAAGCAGAAAATGATATGCCAAATTATGCGATTGAAGTTCATGCACTTAAAAGTGATGCTAGATATTTAGGATTTTTACAACTTGGAGATCTTGCCTATGATTCAGAAATGAAAAGTAAAGCAGGGGACACTGCAGGAGTTGAAGCTAATCATCCAAATATAATAGCTCAAGTAACTAATATGGTTAATGTTGCATGTTCATATTTAGGAAGAACTGTTGAAGGATTTGGCTCTTCTGAACCTGCTCAAACTGTCGCTCCAGTAGTAGAGCCACAAGTAGTACAACAACCACAAGCACCAGTTATGCAAGCTCCAGTTGAGCAAGCACAAGTAGCACAACAAGTGGTACAACCTCAGGTTGTACAATCAGTAGTAGAGCCTCAAGTAACTCCACAACCTGTTCAACCTGCAGTAGCACAAGTACAAGCAACTCCACAAGTTGTAGAACCTCAAGTTCAAGTGCAGCAGCCTGTTCAACCACAAAGTGTACCAGTACAACCTGTCCAACCTATAGTTGTTCCTGTGCAAACAGTGCAACAAGTGGTAGAACCTCAAATGCAACCATCTCAAGTTGGACAAGTAAATCAAGTATATGATTTAATGACAGGTCAAATGGTAAGTGAAGGAGCACCTATTGGTGCACAAGTGCAAGCAGCACCATTATACAATCCAATGCAACCTCAAATGCAAGTACAACAACCTACTGTGCAACCAACTATGGATCCAATGAGTCAAGCTTTATATCAACAACAGCAACAAGCATCTCATCAAATGCCAACTAATTTAGCTCCAAAAGAAGGAACAATATTAGTAGTAGATGATTCAAATTTAGTTGCAAATTTTGTTAAAAAAATATTCAATGCTAAATATGATGTTGTAATAGCAAATGATGGAGCTAAAGCAATAGAGTTATGTCAAAATGATGAATTTAGAAAGAAAATTAAAGCATGTTTATTAGATTTAAATATGCCTAACGTAGATGGATATCAAGTTTTAGAAGACTTTAAACAAAAAGGATACTTTGTAAGAATGCCAGTAGCAGTAATAAGTGGTGTTGAAGACTTAGAGTCAATCGATAGAGTAAATAATTATCCAATTATAGATATATTAGCAAAACCATTTAATGAAAGAGATGTTCAAAGAGTGGTTGAAAAATGCTTAGCTGCATATTTTTAGGAGTTAAAACTCCTTTTTTTATGCATAAAAAAATATTTATTAAATAAAATATAGTGAGGTGAATCATGAACAAACAAAATTTATGGTTTTTGACTTTATTTTCTCTTATATTGATATTAGGAGTTTACTATATTACACTTCCTAGTGATATATTTAATAAAAAAGAAGTACAAACTGTTTCTAAAAATGTTGATGTTAATATAAGTGATAATAATAAACTAGTTTCTCTTAGAGTTGAAAGAGATGAAAAAATTAGTAGTGTAATGGCAGAATTACAAGAAAAAATTATTTCTTCTGAAAATGCAGATGAAAAAAATAGTGCATTTGAAGAACTACAATTATTGAATCTTGCTAAAGGAAAAGAGACTTATTTAGAAAGTAAACTTCAAAATGAGTTTAATATTAATTCATTTATAGAAATAAATAATGATAACATCGTAGTAACAATAGCAGCTAAAGAACATGATAATACACTTGCTAATGATTTGATAAGATCAATTCAAGAAGAATTTGATACAGAAAAAAATATAACTATTAAGTTTGAATCTTAGTAACATATTTATCTCGACTATCATAAATTAAAATAGATAGAAGAGGTGTTTATGACAGGAAATATATTAACTAAGAGAGAAAAAGATGTGTTTATGCTTCTTATTAAAAATAAATCAACAAAAGAAATAGCAGAAGAACTAAATATAAGTGAAAAAACAGTTAGAAATCATGTATCTAATGCAATGCAAAAACTTGGATGTAAGGGTAGAGCAGGAGCTGTAATAGAACTCTTGAAGTTAGGTGAAATAGAATTATAAAAGTGACTATTAGTCATTTTTATTTTTTATCTTTCATATTATTAGTATGATAAAAAAATTTGCTTTAAATAAAATAGCTGTTTCAACAGTATGTTTAGTATTACTATCTATGTTTTATTTTTTACCGACACATGAAAATATTAATACAAGTATAAGTATTACTAATAAAGGAAAAGAAAATATTGTATATTTACTTGATAATGACAATTATGTTTCTAAAGTTATTTCGTATTATGATGAAAATAGTATAGAAGATTTAATAAGAAAGAAAATAGAAGTTTTAACTAATGGAAGTGAAGAACTGAATGATTTTAAACCATTAATACCAAAAAACACTAAAATAAATTCACTTAAAATAGAGAAAGACAATATCTATATAGATTTTAGCAATGAATTACTTACAATAAACAAATATATAGAGGAGAAAATGATAGAAGCTATTGTATATAGTTTAACTGAAATAAATGGTATAAATAATATTTATATTAGTGTTGAAGGAAAAAAACTTGAAGATTATGATTATCCACTTACTAGAAATATTGGAATTAATAAAGAATATGATATAACTAATTTATTTGATTTAAATAAAATAACTGTGTTTTTTTCAAAAAAATATGATGATGTTACATACTATGTTCCAATTACTAAAGTAACAAATGATAAATCTAGTAAAGTAGAAATAATAATAGAAGAATTAAAAAGTAGCGTAAATGCGCAAAAAAATTTAAATAGTAATATAACAGATGATTTGAAATTAATTGATTATAAATATAAAGATAATGAAATGACACTTACATTTAATAAACAAATTGATGAGCATAGTAAAATACTCATAGATGAATCAATAAATGAGAATTATGATGTTAATAAAATTAACTATGAAGTAAAAAATAATCCTTGATTTTTAGAAAATATGGTACTATAATTTATACATAAACGTTGATTGGAAGAGTATATTTATATGATGTTATAGAAAGCTAATGGTTGATGGAAATTAGTACTAATATAAATAGAAAGACACCATGAGTGCTTAAAGAAATTTAGTAGACTAAGCCGGTTAATACCGTTATATATAATGAGTGACTTTAAAAGTAATTAAGGTGGTACCGCGGATACAGTGATTCGTCCTTTAGGATATTCACTGTTTTTATTTGGAGGTATAAAATGAAAGGAAATATTTACAGAAATGTCTACTGTGGTAAGGTAGATAAAAGTTATGTAGGAAAAGAAGTAAAACTAGCTGGATGGGTAAACTCAATTAGAAATCTAGGAGGACTTGTATTTATCACCTTAAGAGATGAAAGTGGAATAGTACAATTAATTAGTCAAGATGTTGATAAATATATCAATATTACAAGAGAGAGTACTATTAGTGTTGATGGAGTAGTACAAAAAAGAACTCCTGATATGGTTAATAAAAATATGGCAACAGGTGAAATCGAAGTGGAAATTAAATCATTAGAAGTGTTAGGTGAATGTCAAAATGTATTACCATTTGAAATATCAAGAAGTAAAGAGTCGACAGAAGATACAAGACTTAAATATAGATATTTGGATTTAAGAAATAGTGAAGTACATGAAAATATTTTATTTAGAAGTAGAGTAATTGACTTTATTAGACAAACTATGAAAAGTATGGATTTTGTTGAAATACAAACACCAATTATTACAGCAACTAGTCCAGAAGGAGCAAGAGATTTTATTGTACCATCAAGAAAATTCAAAGGTAAATTCTATGCACTTCCTCAAGCACCACAAATATTTAAACAATTATTAATGGTGTCTGGATTTAATAAATATTTTCAGATCGCACCATGCTTTAGGGATGAGGATCCAAGAAGTGATAGATTATATGGAGAATTCTATCAACTTGACTTTGAAATGTCTTTTGTTACAGAGGAAGATGTGTATGATGTTGGACAAAAAGTTTTCTATGATGTATTTTCTAAATTTGGAAATAAAAAAGTAAGTCCAATTCCATTTAGAAGAATACCTTATAATGAAGCAATATTAAAATATGGAAGTGATAAACCAGATTTAAGAAATCCACTTATTATAGAAGATGTTACAGAAATATTATCAAAAATGGATTTTGAACCATTTAAGGATACTACTATAAGAGCTATAAAAGTTGATAGTATAGACAAATCTAATTCATGGTATAAATCTATGGAAGAGTATACTAAATCAATAGGTGGAGTTCTTGGATACATTAAAGTAAATGAAGATAATACATTTAAGTCAACTCTTGATAAATTTATGAATGATGAAATTAGAAGTGAATTAAAAAGTAGACTTGAATTAAAGAGTGGAAATGTTGTATTTATAATAGCTGATAAAAAGAAATGTGCTAAATTAATGGGACAATTAAGAATTAAATTAGGTCAAGAATTAGATTTAATTGATAAAGATAAATATGAATTTTGTATAGTTAATGATTTCCCATTTTATGAATATAATGAAGAAGAAAACACAATAGAATTTTCACATAATCCATTTAGTATGCCTCAAGGAGGACTTGAAGCACTTAATACTATGAATCCACTTGAAATAAAAGCTTATCAATATGACTTTGTATGTAATGGATATGAAATGGCTAGTGGTGGAGTAAGAAACCATAGTACTGAAATACTAAAGAAAGCTTTTGAAATAGCAGGGTATGATGAAAGTGTTGTTAAAGCAAAATTCCCATCTCTTTATGAAGCATTTAAATATGGAGCACCTCCTCATGCTGGTATGGCTCCTGGTATTGATAGAATATTAATGTTACTTAAAGATGAAGAAAATATTAGAGAAGTTGTTCCATTCCCACTAGGTGCTAATGGAGCTGATGCTATGATGGGTTGTCCTGGAGAAGTATTTGAGAAACAATTAAGAGAAACACATATTAAAATAAGGGATTAATATGAAGTGTATAGTTTTATATAATGGTTCATATCTTACCATGAAAAGATATATTACTGCTGAAATCAAAGATAATAAATTAGTATTTTCTCTTCAAGACTTAGGAAGAGAAGAATATGAAGCTTTTTATAGTTTAAATGAAGAAGAAACAAAGAAGTTTTTAAAACTTATTCCTTTTCGTAAAATTAAAAAGAAATTTGAAGGACCAGAAGCAATGGAAAATTTTAAAAAGTTTTGTGATTTCAATGCTATTAAATGCGAATTTTCAGCATTTTAAGGATAAAATGCTTGCAAATTGCTAAAAAGTATTGTATACTTTATTAGTAATTTCGAGTTGTCCTCGTAGCTCAGCTGGATAGAGCAACGGCCTTCTAAGCCGTCGGTCACACGTTCGAATCGTGCCGAGGACACCACTTAAGATAATAAATACCTAGAAATAGGTATTTTTTTGATGCTTTATTGACAAAAAAATAAGCATATGATATCATATTAGCCACTCAAAGGGGATAAAAATTATGGATGAATTTATGAACAAATTACTTAATGATAGCTTTTTAGTAGCTATACAGGTAAATAATAGTGATACAGAATTAAAAAGTCATTCTTATGGGTTTAAAAAGAAAAATGTAATGACTTATGATGATCGAGTAACAATTTTGCCAAGTAATCAAATAAAAAATGAATCTGATTTTTTAAAACTAATAAAAAGCATTTATAAATATAAGAAGTTTCATAGTATATCTGTTGCTGTTATTAGTAATGAGTTATATTGTGAAATATTTAATATCAGTGAAGAAGATTTAAAAAAAGCATTGCTAACTAATACACACGAGATTTTGGCTGAAGAAGAGTTTGGATGGTTTATATATGGATTTAATTATATGTATTACAGAATTCCAAAAGAATTAGTTGTTGGTTCATTTAAGTATGATGAGAATAGTGATACAGTTTCATTTATATATAATAGTAATTATTATATGAATTTAAGTGATGAAGAAAGAAAAAAATTCGT
>CAMKNB010000013.1 GCA_946414095.1 uncultured Mycoplasmatota bacterium | reverse complement strand
TTTAACAAATTTTCCTTTTTTTATAAAGTACCCAAAATGGGGTTCACTTCATTAAAACTTCCTTTTTAACTGTTACAACAATTATGAGTTCCATGTTCATGATTGTTACCATTATTGATAAATCCTACTCCAAATATAATAACTAATAATATAAATAGTACTAATATAAATGCAGCTCCATATCCGTATGATGAGTTATAATATCCAGGATAAGTATTATAGTTCATACTATTTCCTGCAGAGTAACCACCATTATATCCATAATAATACATTTTATATACCTCCTTAATATCTATAATATTTTATTAATTATAATTACTAATTGACACAACAAACATATCATATAATTTACTTTTATAATTATTTTTTATATAATAATTATTAGATAATATGAAGAAAGTAAAGAAGATAAAAGTTAAAATCCTAAAAGATATGAATAAGCCAATATTATTATTGACTTTGCTTTATGCTATTCTAGGATGTTTTTTAATATTAGATGCATCTAGTATATCTAGTGTATTATATTATAAAGTTGATAGTGAATATTACTTTTTTATTAGACAATTAAGATTTGTTGGTTATGCAATATTAGGATCAATTGTTGTTCTTAAAACTCCAACAGCTAAATATAGAAGATTATCATTAATTGCATCGTTATTCTTTATAGGTGCTTTGCTTTATGTATATATTAAAAATTCAATAAATACATCTGTTAGTGATGTTACACTTTCAATGTTTGGTGGCAGATTTCAACCAGCAGAATTTTTAAAAGTGTTTTTAATTATGTATATGGGTTCATATTATGGAGATTGGGCCAATAATAAAAATCATAAGAAATATTCATTCTTGTTTCCTTTGTTTTTATGTGGTGTATCAGCAATAGTTATCTTACTTGGTGGTGATTTTGGTTCTGCTGCAATAATGCTTGCTTTGTATGCTTTAGTGTTTATAAGTGTTCCTTCAAAAGAGACTAGTGTAAAAGTAGTTAAGGCAATTGCTTGTATTGGACTTATAATGAGTGTGCTGGTATTAAAATTTGCATATGTAATTATACCAGAAGATGTTCTTAGTAAAAGTTATAGATTAAATAGACTTGTATATAAAAATCCATGTGATAGATATGAAGAAAACTCTGGATATCAAGTTTGTAATGGATATATAGCAATAGATAATGGAGGACTTTTTGGAAGTGGAATAGGTGAATCTGTTCAAAAATATATGTATTTACCTGCAAGTCATACTGACTTTATATTTCCAATAGTTGTTGAAGAATTAGGATCTTTATTTGGAGTAATTATAATAATTGGATATATTGCAATAATTTTCCTTGTTTTTAAAGTGGCGAAAGATTGCCATAAACTACAAAATTCAATTATATGTTATGGTATAGCTATATATTTTATGTTACATATATTTGTTAATCTAGGTGGAGTATTAGGTATTATTCCATTAACTGGAGTACCACTTCCTTTCTTAAGTTATGGTGGTTCATTTTGTATAGCTGTACTTTGTTCATTCGCAATAGTACAAAGAATAAATATTGAAAATAAAGCTGAGACAAGATATAAATTATATATGGAGAATAAAAATGAGTAAGAAAATATTTAGAGTTTTATTAATTTCATTTGGTTTATTATTTATTATTTATTTAATACTTCAAAGCAAATTTGATAATATTGATAATAATAAAATTATTAAAGAAGAAATTGTTAATTATGACTCACCAGATAATATGGCTTTTAATATTAAATTAGACTTTTTTGATAATTGTGAAAATAATAGTTGCTATAATATTGATTTAGAAAAATTTAAAGATGATATTATTAATGATGACAATATTAATATAAGTCTTAAATGTTTAAAAGAAGAAAATATTTTAGAAGATGAAATAAATTATTGTACTCTGTTAAATATTCGTGTTGATAATAAATTTGATGTAACATTAAATACTGTTAAAAATTATTATTACGATGATGCAATTGTAATATTTAAAACAAATGATAATTATGTTGTTAAAGAATATAATACATTATATGGAAGTGGACTATTAAATATATATGATAGTACTGGTTCTTTACTAAAAGAAATAGAAAAAAGCGTTAGTAGTTTTGATATTATAAATGATGAAGAAATAGAAGATAATACTAATAGATATGAGGTTAGTATTAATGAAAATAAATTATATTATGCTTATACTGAAGATATGGACTATGTACTAGGACTTAATAATTATGTTCATATTGGATATGTTTTATTGGATTCAAATTTAGAATTTAATGAATTATATAAAGTAAATGCGATTACTTCTATTGGAATTTAAAGAAAAAACTTGATATCGATTAAATTTTGTGTTATTATCATATTGCTTAATCCGCTGTATATTATTAATTTTATATATGATTAAATAAAGCACAAAGGAGGCATGTACGTATGAATTTGATTGATAAGATCAATAAGAAACAAATCAATCCTAATGTTCCTGATTTTCAAGTAGGAGATACAGTTAGAGTTGATGTTAAGATTAAAGAAGGTAAAAGAGAAAGAATTCAAGCTTTTGAAGGAATTGTAACTGCTCGTAAAGGTGGAAGTGTTTCTGAAACATTTACAGTAAGAAAGAAAAGTGGAAGCGTTGGTATTAACAGAGTATTCCCTGTAAATAGTCCACTAATTGATAAGATTACAGTTGTTAAAAAAGGTAAAGTTAGAAGAGCTAAACTTAACTTCTTAAAGAATCTTACAGGAAGTTTTAAAATTAAAGAAAGAAATTAGGTTGTAGATACCTAATTTTTTATTAGAAAGGATAAATATGAAAAAGGTTTGGCTAGAGATAAAAGATTATATAATTATTATTTTAGTTGTAGTAATAGTTCGTACATTTATAGTGACACCTGCGATTGTAGATGGAGCTAGTATGGATAATACCTTAAAAGATGGACAACTTGTTATAATTAATAAATTTATATATAGATTTGATGACATTAAAAGATTTGATATAGTTGTTGTATCTAATGAAATAAATAATGATAAAATAATTAAAAGAGTAATTGGACTTCCTAATGAAACAATTATGTATAAGGATAACAATTTATTTATAAATGGAGAGCTAATTAAAACTGATTATGATTTTGGTGATACAGAAGATTTTACTAAAACTACTAAAGATAATGAATACTTTGTACTAGGTGATAATAGAGTAGTATCTAAAGATAGCAGAGTCTTAGGTAACTTTACTAAAAGTGATATTTTAGGAAGAGTAAAATATAGAATATTTCCATTTAATAAATTTGGAAGTATCGATAAGTAATAGTTAACTATTACTTTTTTTTGTGTTAAAATATTTTATAGGATAGGAGGATATATGTATAAGATAATATATAATAAAAAGTTAAATGAAAATACATATGAATTAGCTATTAATTGTCCTCATGTAATAGAAAATAGTATACCAGGACAATTTGCTATTGTTATGACTTATGAAGATTCTGAAAGAATACCTTTAACAATATATGATATTGATAAAGAAAAAGGAATTCTTTACTTAATATATCAAGTAGTTGGTGCTTCTACATTAGAACTATCTAGAGTAAAAAAAGAAGTATTTAGTGTTTCAGGGCCACTTGGTAATGGTAATGAAATATGTATGAATCCTAAAGAATTTAAGGGTAAAAGGATTTGTTATGTAGGCGGAGGAGTTGGTATAGCTCCAATATATCCACAAGTTAAATATTTACGTGATAAAGGATTCAAAATAGATGTTATATATGGGGCAAGAAGTGCTAATTTATTTATAATTAGAGATAAATTAGAAAGTGTAGCAAATAAGGTTATGTATGCCACTGATGATGGATCTTTTGGAACTAAAGGATTTGTTACAACTGTACTTGAAAAAATCATTAAGAATTATGATATTGTGGTTTGTATAGGTCCAGTTATAATGATGAAAAGTGTTTGTGATTTAACTAAAAAGCATAATGTTAAAACTATTGTTAGTATGAATCCACTTATGATTGATGGAAGCGGCATGTGTGGAGCATGTAGATGTGAAGTAGATGGTAAACCTAAATTTGCTTGTATACATGGTCCTGAGTTTGATGGCCATAAAGTTAATTTTGATTCTGCATTAAAAAGAATGAATATTTATAGAGATGAAGAAAAATTAAAAATGGATGAAATGATTAAAAAACTTGGAGGTAAGAATGAATAGTGAAGGAAGAGTAAAAGGAAGAGTTCAAAGCCCAGAGAAAAGAGTTAAAAACTTTTTAGAAGTTGAACTTGGTTATAATAAAGAAGAAGCTTTAAAAGAAGCATCTAGATGCCTTCAATGTAAAAATCCAAGATGTGTAACAGGATGTCCAGTAAATATAAGAATACCAGAATTTATTCATGCTATTAAAGAAGATAATTTAGAGTTAGCATATGAAATTATCAAATCATCTTCTTCACTTCCTGCTGTATGTGGAAGAGTATGTCCTCAAGAACGTCAATGCGAAAGCATGTGTGTAAGAGGACTTAAAGGAGATGCTATAGCTATCGGAGCACTTGAAAGATATGTGGCAGATTATGCACTTGAAAATAATTTAGTAGAAACAAAGAAAATTAAAAAGAATGGTAAAAAAGTTGCAATAGTTGGTAGTGGACCATCAGGACTTACTTGTGCAGGAGAACTTGCTAAAAATGGATTTGATGTAACAATTTATGAAGTATTACAAAAAGCTGGAGGAGTATTAACTTATGGTATACCAGAATTTCGTCTTCCTAAAAGAATAGTTGAAAGTGAAGTAAATAATTTAATAAAATTAGGTGTGACTATTAAAACTGATGTTCCAGTTGGAAATGCAATTACACTTGATACTTTAGAAAAAGAATATGATGCTGTATTTATTGGTAGTGGAGCTGGACTTCCTAAATTTATGGGCATAGAAGGAGAAAGTGCTAATGGTGTATTTTCTGCTAATGAAATACTTACTCGTATTAATTTAATGAAAGCATATGAAAGCAACTCAAAAACCCCAATTAAGAAAGGAAAGGTTGCTTATATAATTGGTGGTGGAAATGTTGCAATGGATGCTGTTCGTAGTGTTAAGAGACTAGGAAGCGAAGCACATTTAATGTATAGACGTAGTGAAGAAGAATTACCTGCACGTAAAATGGAAGTAATGCATGCTAAAGAAGAAGGAATAATTTTTGATACTTTATTAAATCCTAAGAGAATACTTACTGACGAAAATAATAATGTAGTTGGTATGGAAGTTGTTAATATGGAATTACTTCCTGAAGTTGAAGGTCAAAGAAGAGAAGTAAAAGAAGTAGAAGGAAGTGAGCACGTAGTAAATTGTGATATGGTTGTAATGGCACTTGGAACAAGTCCTAACCATGGTAGTTTAAAAGGCTCAAATATCAAAATTACTGATAAAGGCTTAATACTAGTAGATGGAACAAAAACATCTTTAAAAAATGTATATGCTGGAGGAGATGCAGTTACTGGTAGTGCCACAGTTATACTTGCTATGGAAGCAGGTAAGAAAGCTGCTAAAGAAATAATAGAATCATTTAATAAATAAACTTATATTTAAAATATAAGTTTTTTTTGATATACTTTTTAAGAGGTACTTATGAAGAAAATAGATGACTTATTAAAAAATAGAACAATTAATTATGAAGAACTTAATAAATTTGGTTTTATTAAAAAAGATAATTATTATTGTTATGAAAAAATTATATTAGATGATTTTAAAGTAATAATTAATGTTATTAATGATAAAGTAACTTCTTCAATAATAGAAATAGATATTAATGAAGAATATCTACCCGCTTATAATGAAAATGCAGTTGGAGAGTTTGTAACAAGTGTTAGAGATAAATATAATGAAGTATTAAAGAGTTTTATAGATACTTGTACTACAAAGAATGTATATAAATCTAATCAAACAAAAGATGTGATTAATTATATTAAAGAAAAATATAATGGTAATTTAGAATTCCTTTGGGAAAAATTTGATAGTTATGCTGTTATAAGAAATGAAAATAATAATAAGTGGTATGCATTAATTGCTGTTATAGATAAATCAAAACTTTCTAAAAAAGAAAGTGGAAATGTTGAAGCAATAAATTTAAGATATCAAAAAGATGAAGTGTTAAATATAATCGATGATAAATCTATATTTAAGGGATATCATATGAATAAAGATAGTTGGATTACTGTTAAACTTGATAATAGTTTAGATACAAAAGAAATATTTGATTTAATTGATAACTCATATAATTTAGTTAATAAGCCTAATGAATGGGTTATACCAGCTAATGCTAGTTATTTTGATGTTGAAGGATATTTTGATTCAAATGACATAGTTAGTTGGAGATATATTAAAAATATATTACCTGGAGATACAGTATATGTTTATATTGGAGTTCCATATTCAGCAATTATGTATAAATGTGAAGCATTTGGATCAGCTCATAAGCAAAATAAAGAACAAATATTACTCAAAAAGATTAAAAAATATAATAGATTTTCATTTACTCTTGATAAAATGAAAGAGTATGGTGTTAAAACAGTTAGAGGTCCTAGAACAATACCTAAAAGTCTAAGTGAAGAACTAAATAAATGTAAATAAAATATCAATATTATTGATTAATATTATAAGATATTTTAGAATTATAGTAGGTGATAGTATGATAAATTATAGTTTAACTAGAGAGTTAACTACTAAAACAAAAAATCAAGCAATTATGCAAAGTGAACCTAATTTTCAAATGATTAGTAAATATTTAGATGGAGTAGTTTCTGGACTGGATATTGAGCCAGGAAGCTTGCAAACTACAGATGAATATAATTCAAAATTTTCTGCACATGCAAATGAATCAACTATTGGTGTTACTAGAGGGGCTAATGAGCAATCATATATAACTATACAAAGTGAAGGAAAAGGAATTGTTGTTAATTTAAATTCAAGACTAAATTGGGTTACTGTTAATGGATTTGTAAAAGCTCCAAATGGATATTACTATATAAGTCAGGATAGAAGAAATAAAGTTATAAGACCAGGAAAAAGTTATGAACAAATAGAAGAAGAAGTAAAAAAAGATATGCCTGGTAGTTTATATTCAGATCAATTACATGAAATATATGAAAGACAAAGAAGAGAGGGGGAAGATATAAAAGCTACTTTTTGCTATTGCAAAGTAACCTTCTATGATAATGATTCAATTAGTTATTGTAAAAGACCCGATAGTTGTTATGTAGATCAAGTAGCATATTCTTTGTCTGAATTTGGTATTGCTCCTACTAGTACAATGGAATTTGAAGTACAAAATCAAGATGATATGATTGGAATTATTAATGAGTTTTATAGAAAACCTGAAGAATTCTTATCAAAAGTAAATATGGGCGTAGAAAGAGAAGCAACATTATAAAAAAAATTATTAGTAAAAACTAATAATTTTTATTTGTTTTGTAGTTTTCTATAATCAACTTTACCTACGGCTGTTACTGGAAGTGATTTTCTAAATTCATATTCACTAGGAAGGGCATATCTTGCTATATTTTTAAAGCAATATGATTTTATTTCATTCCTAATTTCAAATGTATCTTCAACTCCATCTTTAAGTACTATTACAGCTTTTGGCGTTTGATTTTTAATTTTATGAGGAATACTAACAACAGTACAACTTTCAACATATTTACACTTAGAAATAATATTTTCAAGTTCTAATGGATAAATATTATAACCATTAGAAATAATCATCCTTTTTAATCTAGAAGAGTAGAATACTACACCGTCTTCATCCATATATCCTAAGTCACCTGTATGAAGATAAACTTTTCCATCTTGATGAACTAATAATGTTTTTTTAGTTTCTTCATCTTCATTTATATATCCCATCATAATGGTTGGACCACTAATACATATTTCTCCTACATCACCATGTACTTTTTCTATATCGCTATTTGGTTCACATATTTTGATAATATTATCTGGATTAGGTACTCCAAGACTATTTGATTTGACTTTTTCTTCATTAACATGTGCAGTTGTACAACTAAAGCCAGTTGCTTCAGATAAACCATAACCAATTTTAATAACTGCATCACTACCATGTTTATGTAAGAAATCCTCAAATTCTTTTTTAGTTTGAGGTGATAAATAGTCTCCACCAACTACTACAACTTTAATATCTTTAAGTGAATTTTTACCAGGGTCTTTTCCATTTAGTGACATTTTTAAAAGAGATGGTACCGCAGGATATACACTTGGTTTATATTTTTTTAGTTCTGAATTAATTTTTTTAGTATTAAGTTTTGGAACAATAATACATGTCATTCCACCAATAAGTCCTGAGTGAACTCCAATTGATAAACCAAATACGTGGAATATTGGTAATGCTGATAAAAGAGTATTACCTGGTACAGCTTTATTACAAACAGTTATAGTTTGAAGAGCCATAGCATTAAAATTCATATTAGACAAAATAATTCCCTTTTGTTTACCAGTTGTTCCACCACTATAAATAATTGCTGCAGGGTCATTACTTTCTCTTTTAACATAAGCATCTTTTTCTAATTTGTATTTTAAAAAATCATCCCACGACATCATATTGTCATCAAGTCTCATATTATTTGAATTTTTAAAATTATAAAGTGTTTTTAAAAGTCCATTTAAGCTTTGACTAGTAGGTATCATAATAAAATGTTTTACTTTGACATTTCTTGCTTTTGGCATAGATACATCAGAACAAAATAATATTTGACTATTAGTTTCTTTTAATGCTCTTTTAATGTCTTCAGTAGTAGATAATGGGTGAACGATATTAGCAATAGCTCCAATTTTATTTATTGCATATATAAGAGCAAAACTTTCTGGTGTATTTGGCAAGCATAATGTAACACATTCATTTTCTACTATATTGAATTGAGTTAGTGCATTAGCTATTTTACTTATTTTTTTCATAAATCCTTTATAAGTACAAGGATTATTATAGAAAGTATAGGCATTTCTATCTGAGTTTCTATTTGCACTTTCATTTAAATAATCATACATACTACCATTAAAATAATTTAAACTTTCAGGAGTATTTTCATAATATTTTAGCCATGGCTTTTCTTTGTTAATTTTTTTATCTTTTTTTATATACTTTAGTAATTTATCAATATAATTATTTACTTTTCCCATAATATTTTCCTTTCATTTTCTACGTATATATTAAATTATATCATGTTTATTAAAATAATAGTATTTAATTTATGGTATAATAATAAATAGTAAATATTTAAGGAGTGTATTATGAGTAAAGTTGATATTAAAAAAGGTCTTAGTAGTAGTGAAGTAGAAGAAAGAATTAAAAATGGTCTTTATAATTATAATGATGCTCCTAAAACCAAAACTATTAAAGAAATTATTAGAGATAATGTATTTACATATTTTAACTTTTTAAACTTAGCATTAGGTCTTGCTGTATTTATATCAAGTGTTATTAATGGGGACGCATTAAATGGACTTAAGAATTGCTTGTTCATGGGGGTAATAATTGTAAACTCAATTATAAGTATTATAGAAGAAATAATATCTAAAAAGATAATTGATAGATTATCTGTAGTTTCTGAATCGAAGGCCGTAGCACTTAGAAATGGTAAGGAAGAAACACTATCATTAGAAGACTTAGTGCTTGATGATATTATTAAATTATCTATGGGACATCAAATAGTATCTGATAGTGTTATATTAGAAGGTGAACTTGAAGTAAATGAATGTTTAATTACTGGAGAAAGTGATGCAATTAAAAAGGGTGTAGGTGATGAACTTTTAAGTGGATCATTTATAATATCAGGTAATGCTACAGCACAAGTAATACATGTTGGAAAAGATAATTATGTTTCTAAAATAACAAATGAAGCTAAATATAAAAAGAATATTAATTCAATGGTAATGGGATCTTTTACTAAGATGTTAAAAATACTATCTATTTTAATAATACCTATTGGAATAATAATGTTAATAAGTCAATATATGATTACTAAAGATTTCGGAGGTAGTATATTCACTACAGTAGCATCTCTAATAGGAATGATTCCAGAAGGATTAATACTTCTTACTTCTTCTGTTATGGCAGTAGGTGTTATTAAATTATATAGAGTACATGTACTTGTACAAGAATTATATGCCATTGAAATACTTGCAAGAGTTGATACTATTTGTTTAGATAAAACTGGTACTTTAACAGAAGGTTCTATGGAATATAAAGGTGTTATTGAAACTAAAAAGTATAATAAAGAAAAAATAGAAGAATATTTAAGAAAGTATACTCTTGCTAGCGAAGATACTAATCAAACAATGACTGCATTAAAGAAATATTTTAATGGTATTAAAGAAGAATCTAAAAATAAAATTCCATTTTCATCTTCTAGAAAGTTTTCTGCTATTGAATTTGATAATTATTCATTATATTTAGGAGCTCCAGATGTTGTATTTAAAGGAAAAGTTGATGATAATGTAGATGAATATGTTGAAGAATATAGAGTGCTAGCTCTTGGAATTAAAAATGGAAGTATTGATGAAACATTAAATGGAATTGAAAAGGTTGGTTATATATTAATTGAAGATGTAATTAGACCATCAGCTAAAGAAACATTAGAGTATTTTAAGAAAAACAATGTTGATGTTAAGATAATATCAGGGGATAATATTAAAACAGTTAAATCTATTGCAAGAAAAGTTGGACTTAAGGATATAGATGGAATAGATATTGGTGATTTAAGTGATAGTGAACTTGAAGAAGCAATAGAAAAATATCAAATATTTGGAAGATGCAGACCTGAACAGAAGAAAGTTATTATTAAATATTTAAAGAGTAAAGGACATACTGTAGCAATGACTGGAGATGGAGTTAATGATGTTCTTGCTCTAAAAGAAAGTGACTGTGCTATATCAGTAAAATCAGGTAGTGATGCTGCAAGAAATGTAAGTCAATTAATACTATTAGATGATGACTTTAATTCACTTCCTAAAGTAGTCGCAGAAGGAAGACAAACTATTAATAATGTAGAAAGAAGTGCATCACTTTTACTTGTTAAAACACTATTTACTATGATGTTAATAATTTTTAGTATTATTTCATTTCAAAAGTATTTCTTTATACCAATACAACTTACATTTATTACTACATTTACTATAGGTGCACCATCTTTTATACTAGCTCTTGAACCAAATAGTGAGCTTGTAAAAGGAAATTTCTTATTTAAAATATTTTCAAGAAGTTTACCAACTGCATTAATTGTAGTATTTAATGTTGTATTAGTATCAGCATTTTCTAGTGTATTTAATTTAAGTTATGAACTTCAAAGTAGTATAAGTGTTATTCTTACAACAATTAGTGGACTTTATTATTTACTTAAAATATGTAGACCACTAAATATATATAGAGGTACATTGTTTTTTGCTATGTTAATTGGATTTTCATATTGTGTATTATTTCAACCAGAATTTTTTAATATAGTACCTCTTGATAAAGTAAGTGTACTTATAATATTTGTTCTTGCAATTGATTCATTCTATATTTATAAAGTACTAAATTATGTTATTACTTATATATTCCATAAATTTGATAATACAATAGAAGTAGAATCAAATATTTATAAAACAAATAAATAGGAGAGATTATGAAAAAAGTATTTTGTTTATTAGTTATATGTTTATTATTATTTGGTTGTGGTAAAAGACAAGAAGGCATTAAAAAAGAAAATTCATTTAATATAGGATACTCAACAAATTTATTAAATAAAAGCGATAGAGAAGATATTAAAGAAATATTTGAAGATAATAATTTATCAAATATAGATTTATTCTTTAATTTATTGGATGATTATAATAAAGAAGAAGATTTAGGATGTAATCTTAATGATTATATGGAAACAAGCAAAGTTAATTATGATGAAGTTAAATGTATAGATAGATATGAAAAAAATCATGAAGTATCGGATGGTAATTGTAGACTTACTGCTTTTGCTTTAATACAGGGTAAGTTGAAAATAAAAGAAAAGCAACAAAATTACGGAACATATTTAATGTTTGATTTAGATGTTTTAGAAAATAATAATGATTATAAAGTAGTAAATGATCATTTTGATGAATTTGTAACTTTATATGATGAAATGGATGTATCTAAAGTAAAAAAAGAATATTTAGAAAATGTATACACAAACAAATGGAATGATTATGGTATTAGTATTGATAATGGAAATGTTTCATTAATAAGCGTTGTTATGCATGATGAATATGATGACGTACTATTTGTAGGTCATACAGGAATATTGATTAAGTTAGATGATAAATATTTATTTGTAGAGAAACTTGCTTTTGAAATGCCATATCAAATAACTGTTATTAAAAGTCCACAAGATTTAAAAGAATTATTTAGTAAAAGAGCTAATTACTTTTCTTTTGAAGGGGCAAATGGTCCTTATGTTTATCAAAATGATAAATTAATATTTTCATATTAATTCAACTAATAGTTCATGTTAGAAATAAATAATTTATATTATATTTATCCTAGGAGTTGATTATTATGAATCAAATTGAAATTGGAAAATTTATAAGTTCTAAGAGAAAAGAAAAAGGATTAACACAAAGTCTTCTAGCAGAAAAACTTGGCGTTAGCGATAGAGCAGTTTCTAAATGGGAAAATGGTATTTCTATGCCAGATTATTCTATAATAACTAATTTATGTGAAATATTAGATATTTCTATTAATGAACTATTTAGTGGAAAAACTATAGATAAAAAAGATAGTGAAAAAGTATTAGAAGAAAATTTACTTGAAATGACTAGACTTAAGGAAGAGAAAGATAAAGAACTATTAAGACTTGAATATGTAATTGGATTTACTTCAAGTATTACATTTTTAATATTAATATATGTTGCTTCTTACATAGAAATGGAAATTATATTAAGAATCATACTTATTGTAATTGGTTCTGTTATATTTGCATTTGGTATTAGTAATGCTCTTAAAATCGAACAAACTGCTGGGTATTATGAGTGCTCTAAATGCCATCATAAATATATTCCTACGTATTCAAGTGTTCTTTGGTCAAGACATATGGGTAGAACTAGAAAAATGAGATGTCCTAATTGTAATAAAAAATGTTGGCATAAAAAGGTTATTAGGTGATATAATATTTTTTGGTGATTTTATGTAAAGTAATATAGAAATAGAACCTTTATTTAATGAATATGTTGATTTTGAAACATTTAGTAAATCTGACTTTAGAGTTGTTAAAATAAAGGATTGTAAAAGTGTAGAAAAGAGTAAAAAATTATTATGCTTTACTATTGATGACGGAACTGGAGTAGATAGAACTATATTAAGTGGGATTCATGCTTATTATGAACCAGAAGAATTGATTGGTAAAACAGTAGTAGCCATTCTAAATCTTCCACCAAGAAGTATGATGGGAATTGATTCATGCGGTATGTTAATATCTGCAGTGTATATGGAAAATGGAGAAGAAAAATTGCATTTACTTATGGTAAGTGATGATATTCCAGCTGGATCTAAATTATATTAAGAGGTTTTACCTCTTTTTTTGTACTAAATTTGATTAATTTCATAATATATTATATAATTTAAATATAAAACAATAAATTAGAAAGGTTGTATGTTTATTGTTAGCGCATGGACCACTTTGGTTGACGAGGATGATAGTTATCGAATTGTATCAGCGGGTTCTATCACGGAGTCTAGTCTTCGTAAGATATACTAAAAAAATCAAAATCAATATTGTAACAAAAGGTATATCATACTAGTATTTAAGGAGAAAAAATAATGTGTGGAATAGTTGGTTACATAGGTAGAGAAAAAGCTATTCCTAAGATTTTGAATAGTTTAAAATTCTTAGAATATAGAGGATATGATTCTTCTGGTATTGCCTATGTTAAAGACAATCATATTAACATTATTAAAGAAATTGGCAAAATTAAATGTTTAGAAAAAATTGTAGATACAATGGTAGATTCTAAAATAGGTTTAGGACATACTAGATGGGCAACTCACGGAATTCCAAGCGTTAAAAACTCACATCCTCATCAAGTAGGTAAATTTACAGTAGTACATAATGGTATTATTGAAAATTATTTAAGTATAAAAAATGAACTTATAAAAAATAACATAGAATTTAATTCTGATACAGATACTGAAGTAATACCTGCATTATTAGATTATTATTATAAAAAAGATAAAAACATATTAAATGTTATTAAAAAAACTATTAGTAGATTAAAAGGTAGTTATGCAGTTGGAATAATATGTGAAGATGATATAAATCATTTATATGCTTTTAGATGTGGTAGTCCACTTATAATAGCAAAAGATGATAGTGGTTATTATTTAGCAAGTGATGTACCTGCTATATTAAGTTTTACTAATAAATATATTTTACTTGATGAAAAAGAAATAGCTGTTTTATCAAAAAATGATTGTGAAGTTTTTTCACTTAATCTAGACAAAATACATAAAAAGATTAATATTTTTGAAGGAACTCAAGAAACAATTATGTTAAATGGATATGAACACTATATGTTAAAAGAAATTCATGAAGAAAGTAAAGTGTTTTTAGATACACTAAATTATTATGTTAAAGAAAATAAATTTAAAGATACAATGATTAATTTTAAAAAATATAATAAGATACATATAGTTGGGTGTGGTAGTGCTTATTATGTTGGACTTATTGGAGAATACTTAATAAGTGAATTTGCAAATATTGAAGTAACATGTGAAGTAGCTAGTGAATATAGATATAAAAAAGTATTTTATGACAAAAAAACATTAGTAATAATAATTAGTCAATCTGGTGAAACAGCTGACTCACTTGCAGCTCTTAGAATGGCAAAAGAGAATCACATAGATACACTTGCTATTGTAAATGTTGTTGGTAGTTCTATATCAAGAGAAGCAGATTATACATTATATGTAAAAGCTGGCCCAGAGATTGCTGTAGCTACAACAAAAGCATTTCTTGCACAAGTTACACTTATTTCATTACTAGCAGTTAAATTATCTAATAAATTAGAATTATTAAGAGAATTTAATGGTTTAGAAAAACATATAGAATACTTATTAAACTTAGATTATAATGAATACGCGGAAACGATATATAAGCATGAAAATACTTTCTTTATTGGTAGACTTATAGATTATGCATTATGTTTAGAAGGTGCTTTAAAATTAAAAGAAACATCATATATAAATGCTCTTGCTATTGCATCTGGTGAATTAAAACATGGAACTATATCTTTGATAAATGAAAATGTTCCTGTTATTGGAATATGTACTAAAAAAGATATGATGAGTAAAACTATAAGCAATCTAAAAGAAGTAAAAGCCAGATGTGCATACACTATATTTATTACAAATGAGGATATACAAGATGATTTTTATGATAAAAAAATTATTATTCCAAAAGTTCATGATATAGTTTCACCAATAATTACTGTGATACCACTTCAATTAATAGCATACTATGTAGCAAAAAAACGTGGATGTGATATTGATAAACCTAGAAATTTAGCCAAATCTGTTACTGTTGAATAATGTTATAAAACTCTATTTCTTTTGAAATAGGGTTTTTAATTGTAAAGTATACAATTTTTATTTACAACAATTAAAATTGAAGATAAAATATTATTATAAGGAGTGAATAAATATGGAAGAAACAAATGTACTTGCAGTAAAAGAAGAAAAAGGAACAATAAAAAAATTATGGGATAAAATAGTAAATGCCAGTGTTAAAAGACAACAAATGCAATTAAAAGCTGCTCCAATCACTTTAGCAGTTGTATCTGTATTTGTCCCTGAAGCAGCGCCAGTTTTAACAAAAATTAGTGGATTTCTTAAAACTGATACTGGCAAAAGACTAACTGAAATTACAAATAAAGGTTATGAGTCTGTTGGAGAAGTATTAAAGGGAAATTTAGATAGTGTATCAGAAGAATATAAGCAAGGACTTAATTTGTTTTCTGAAAATGAAGCAGGTAAAATGGCATTAGATGTTAGAAACTTTATTAGTGAAATAAAGGGGATGACAAAATGATAAATAAAGATGGTAGTATTACTGTAACTAATGAAGAAGGTAATGAATTAAAAGTATATGTTTTATTTAGTTTTGAAGTAGTTGAATTTAAAAAGAAATATGTTGCCTATACAACTAATATGGAAAGTGAATCTAATGAAGCTGATGTATTAATATCTGAAATTGATTATGATACAAATGAGATTAGAAGTATTCCTGCAGAAGATATGGAACATGTTTTAGAGATTTATAAAAACATTAAAGAAACTTTATTATCAGAAGGAGAATAATATGTATAAGGAAGATGTTGAACTAGCTAAAAAAGCTAGATTGAATTCACATAGCCCATTTAGCAATTTTCAAGTAGGAGCATTACTTAGATGTAAAAATGGTCATGTTTATATGGGATGTAATATAGAAAATCAAGGCATACAAGGTTTGTGTGCTGAGAGAACTGCTTTTGCTAAAGCAATAAGTGAAGGTGAAAGAGAATTTGAAAGTATAACTGTAGTAGGTGCACCAAAAGGAGTAGAACCAACTGAAGCATGCATGCCATGTGGATATTGTAGACAATTTATGAGTGAGTTTGTAGGAGATGATTTTAAAGTGTTTATTCCGAATAATGGTAAAATAGATGAATACACTATTGATGATATACTTCCTCATAGATTTAAGATTTAAGTAGATTTATCTACTTTTTTTATAATAGTAAATAATATGTTTAGTAAAAGGTGGTGATTATATGTATGGAACTATAATTGGAGATTTAGCAGGGAGTATTTATGAATATTCTCAAACAAAAGAAATTAAAAGTATTTATACAGATAATATAATACAAGATAATTCTTTTTACAGTGATGATACAATTTTAACAATAGCAATACTCGATGCAATATTAAATGATCAAGATTATGATAAGTATTTAAGAAAATATATTAATGATTACAAGAATTATAAGCCAAATTTCAGCCCATATTTTAGAAGTAGTTTCTCACCAAATTTAATTAAATGGAGTAGCACAAATAGTGTTGGTACTAGTAAGGGTAATGGTGCATTAATGAGAATTTCTCCAGTTGGATATATGTTTAATAAAGAAAGTGAAGTTATTTCAAACGCTAGACTCGCTACTATACCATCACACAATTCAAATGAAGCAATAGATTCTGCAACAATAGTTTCACTAATCATATTTTATTTGAGAAAAGGTTATACAAAAAAAGAAATATTTGATGGTATGGATATAAAAGTAAAATATGAACCATTTACAAAATTTAATACAACATGTAGTCAAACATTAGGAAATTGTTTATATGCATTTTATAATTCAAATAGTTTTGAAGATGCGATTAGAAAAACATTACTAATGGGAGGAGACACAGATACAAACTCTGCAATTGTTGGATCTCTTGCCGAAGCTTGCTATGGAATAAGTGATGAATTAATAAACAAGGTAAATGAAATAATACCAGATAGCTTTGTTAAAACATTAAAATTATCAAAAAAATATTATTAATTTGATATAATATAATTATTTATTAGGAGGTTTTATGACATTAGAAGAAATTCTATTATCTGAAGATATTGTAACTTCAATAACTGATAATTTAGATTATTTATTAAGTATTATACCTGAAATAAAATATATGATTGGTTTTGATCATAAACATCCACATCATCATTTAGATGTATGGAATCACACTTTACTAGCGTTAAGTTTATCAGAGTGTGATGTTGATGTTAGACTAACACTATTACTTCATGATATTGGTAAACCTTTTTCATATCAAGATGGTGAAGTAAGGCATTTTAAGAATCACCCAATTGTTTCTTCTAATATGTCAAAAGAAATATTAAAAAGATTAAATTATAAAGATGATTATATTGATTATATATGTTATTTAATATTAAATCACGATACTCCTATTAGTGATAAACAAATAGAAGAAAACTATGATTTATGTTTAAAATTATATGAAATTCAAAAATGTGATGCACTTGCACATCATCCTGACAAGTTAGAAAAAAGAAAAGATTATTTAAAAAATACAAAAGAAAGATTACTTGTTAAAAGAAAGAATCAGTAAAATATGACATTAGATGACTTAAAAAAAGAATATGATAAATTACAGCTTAAATATGGTGATAGCAACTTAGATTCTATTTATAATGGTGGATGCAGTAATAATCCTGATATATGTTTTGTATTTATGAATCCAACAGGTAAGAACATAGCATCAAGTAAATCTTGGAAAGGAATTAAGTCACCATGGATTGGAACAAAAAACATTTGGGATTTATTCTATGAATTGAAATTGTTAGATACTAGTATATATAATAAAATTAAAACAATTAAATCATCTGATTGGACTTATGATTTTGCAAATGAAGTTTATGAAAATGTAAAAAAGCATAAATATTTTATAACTAATCTAGGAAAATGTACTCAAATAGATGCTAGAATTTTACCAGATAGTGTTTATAAAGAATATCTATATTTACTAGAAAGAGAAATAGAGATTATTAATCCAAAAGTAATAGTTTTATTTGGTAATCAAGTTAGTTCAATCGTATTAAATAAAAAAATATCTGTTTCTAAATGTAGAAAGAAGATGTTTATTAAAAAAATTAATAGTAAAGAATATAAGTGTTACTCAGTTTTTTATCCAGTAGGTAATGGAAGATATAATATAGATAAATCTATTGAAGATATAAAATATATTATTGATAATATTAAGTCTAAAAAATAATTAGACTTTTTTATTAAAATATATTGACAAGTGTATAAAATACGCATATAATTAAATTAGAGATGAGGGATAATAAATATGAGATTAAATAATCCATTATATAAAAATATTGGTATTCATGTTGTTAACTCAATTTTTACAGTAGACAAAGGTGTAATGAAAGTTCTATTAATACAAAGAACTAATGAACCTTATTATGGTTATTGGGCTCTTCCTGGGGGAGGATTATACAATAATGAACTTGTCATTGATGGAGCTAAAAGAGAATTAAAAGAAAAAACTGGTATAGAAGACATTGACTTAAAAATGTATAAGATATTTGATAGGGTAGATAGATCTCCTTTAAAAAGAATGATTGCTATTGCATTTATTGGAGTAGTTGATATTAATAAAGCTCAAATAATAAAAGAAACAAATAAAACTTCATCGTCTGATTGGTTTGATATAAATAATATTCCTGAACTAGCATATGACTATAATGAAATATTAGAAGGAGCAATTGAAGAACTAAAAACGATGATTCAATCAACTGATATTTTAAAGTCATTGTTTCCTAAAGAATTTACATTACCTGAATTACAACAAGTGTTTGAATCAATATTGAATATTAGTTTTGATAGGAGAAATTTTAGAAAGAAAATGATTAATAGTAATTATGTTATAGATACTAATAAGACTATTAATTATAAAGGTAAAAAACCTGCTAAGTTATATATACTTAACAGAAAAATAAATAATAAAAGCATTCTTTAATGCTTTTAAAAAAGTGATTATATGTGTATAAAATACACAAATGGAGGGTTTATGAAATATTATTGTAATGATTGTAAAAAAGAAGTAGAAATAGGGGAAGAGGATTTAATACCTAATAGAGGATGGGATATTTTAACAGAAGAATATTTATTATTTTATGTATTATGTCCAAATTGTAAAAAGTTATCTGTTATTGAGGAATGCACAAGTACAGACAAAGAAATAATTCCACCTGATATGAAATTAAGACTTATGAAAAAATATGCATATGTGTCTGATGAATATCTTGAATATTATAGAACATTAAGAGAATATGAAATAGCTAGATTAAAGTGTGAAAGAATGTTAATGTCAATTAAAAATAAACAAGAATCATTACCTGATAGTGATAGATTGTTTGATAATTGGAAAAACAGTGATGAAATAGTTGAAGAAATATCAAAATTACAATTAAAATAATGGAGGTTTTATGAAAAATGATTGTAAATTGATAGGTACATTACCTAGCTTACATGATAAAAAATCTGTTCATGAAATGATGAGTTCTGATTATATTTCTGAAGTAAGACTTAATAGTGGAGTAAATGATTTATTAACTCCAGAAGAAGTAATTGAGAGAATTAAAGTAATAGAGGAAATGTATAAAAAAACTGTCTGGATTGATTTAAAAGGAAGGCAATTAAGAGTTAATGCATGGGCAGATCCAAGTTATGAAGCTGTCGAATTAAATCATGAAATTGAAATAGAATATCCAGCAAAAATAATATTTAGAGGTTCTAATTCTTCAAATATTATGCATACAAAAGGAAACAAAATAGTTCTTGATACTCCACCTGAAAGAGCAGTTGGTAAAGGACAATCAGTAAATATAATTGCTAAAAGTTTAAATATTAAAGGCTTCTTAACTCCTCAAGATATAGAACTAATAAAACATTCTAAAGAACTTGGTCTTAATAATTATATGGCATCATTTGTAGAGAATGAAGAAGACTTAGTTGAAATATTAAAATTAAATAAAGAAGCAAACATTATATGCAAAATCGAATCTAAAAATGGTATGAAATTTATCAATGATACATCACTTCCTTTACATTTAATGGCTGCAAGAGATGACTTATATACTGAAACTGGTAGAAATATTTTGATGCTAAAACAATTAAGAGAAATTATTAAAAGAGATAAAGATGCTATATGTGCTTCAAGATTATTTTCTTCGTTAAATACATCTGATTATGTTAGTTTAAGTGACTATGAAGACTTAGAACTTATGTACTCATATGGATATAGGAATTATATGTTAGGAGATGATATAAGAGGACCTAAACTTGTAAAAGCAGTTAATGCATGGAAGGAGTTTATTAATGAATAATAGTTTTATTGTAAGTGGTTCAATGTTTGGTGATGAAGGAAAAGGAACTATTAGTGATTATTTAGCTAACAAATATAATTTAAAAGAAAATGTTAGGTATAATGGTGGAAGTCAAGCAAGTCATACAGTTATTGTTGGCAATGAAAAGCACAAGTTTAGTCAACTTGGCAGTGGAATGTTAAATAATACAAGAACATATTTATCAGAAAATACAATTGTAAATTTATTCAATATAATTTGCGAAGCAAAAGAGTTAAGAAAAGTTACTGGTAGAAGAGTTGAAGATATATTAAAAAATGTTTATATAGATGAAAATGCTAGTTTAGTTACGCCATATCATGCACTGATTAATCAACTAAGAGAACTTTCATTAAAAGAAAAATCATTGGGAAGTGTTGGTACTGGAGTAAGTGAAGTATATAAAGTAAAACAATTAACAGGGCTTGAATTAAAAGTAAAAGATTTAATTGATGGAACTTCTGATAAAATACTAAGAGAATTATTTAGATATACATCTGAATATTTTAAAGAAAAAAGAAACCTTATTGATGATGAACAATTTGAATTATTAATAAATGAAAAAGATATATATTATTTAACTAATCCAATTAATAGAGGCTATCTTATGAGATGTTATTCAAATTTATTAGAAAGTAATCTATTTAATATAGTAAGTGGAATTAATGAATTTCATAAATCTTCAAATGTGTTATTTGAAGGATCTCAAGGACTATTAATTGATAGAGAATATGGAATTAAGCCAAATACAACTTCACTTGATACAACAAATAAATATGGTATAAAGCTTGCAAATAGTATTAATATTCCATTTAAAACAATTGGTTGTATAGGAGCAGTTAACAGTAGACATGGAAAAGGAATACTTCCTACATATGATAATTATTTAAGTAGTGTTATCTTTGATGAAAATCAATCTCCAAACTATTTTCAAGGGTCCCCTATATATGGTTGGTTTGATGCAGTAATGCTAAGATACTCTCATATGATTAATCAAAATGATTACTATTTCTTATCTGGACTTGATAGACTAAATAATCTAGAAACAATAAAGATATGCAATAGATACATTTATTCAGGAGAAATTGATGAAGAATTTAATGAGACGTTTGATTATTATATTGAAGGAGATAAAGTTTATATTTATGATATTAAAAAGAATAGTGATTATTTAAAACAATATTTATCAAGGTGTATTCCAGATTATATTGAATTAGATGGATTTAATATAGACTTTAGTAAGATTAAATCATATTATGATATACCTACTAAATGTAGTGATTATATAGATATGATTGAATCACTTACAAAAACTGATATAGCAATTGTTGGTGTCGGTCCTGATAGATGTCAGAAACTAGAAAGGAAGAAGTTATGAATATAATTATTTCTGGATTAACTTGTAGTGGAAAAACGACACTTTCAAATGAAATATATAATCAAAATAATAATACATGTATATTAAGAGAAGATGATTATATGAAAGATAAAACATTCATTCCACACAAAGGTAAATTCTATTTGATGGATTTACCACGAGCTTATAACATAGAAGAATATTTAAATGATATAGATAGATTATTAAGAGAAGGACTTTGTTATTATCCATTATATGATTTTAATATAAACAAGAGAATAAATAAAAATGAATTAAAAGAAAGAAAAGAAATAAATATATTTGAGGGGTTACATACAATAGAGTTATTAAAAGATTTAAGAGATTCAATTAAAGTCTTCATGGATACAGATATAGATACATGTTTAGAAAGAAGAATTATAAGAGATACTAATGTTTATAAAGCTCAAGAAAGACAAGTAAGAGAATATTTTAACGAAGTAATACTTCCAATATATAAAACACATATAGAATGTCAAAGAGATTTATCTGATGTTGTAATAAGAAAGGAAGATGATAAAAAATGTTTCTTAAAGAAATTGCAAACATATTATTAAAAGCGAAAAGACCTATTGATGTATTTGGAGATTTAAGCTTAGAAGAAGTTAAAAAGAAATATAAGCAAATGGTAAAAAAATGTCATCCTGATTTATTTAAAGATGAAGAAAAAGAAATGGCATCAGAGACAATGGCCCTTCTAAATGAATATTATGAAAAAGCATTAAAAGAGTTTGAAAGTGGTATTTATGATTTAACAGATGAAAAAGAAATATTAGAAGCAAATGAAGTATTGTTTGAATTTGATATTAGAGGTAATAATTATAAGTTTTATAAGTATTTGTCTAGCGATGATGTATGTGATATATATGAAGGAACATGTGATGGAGAGTTAGTATTATTAAAAATAGCAATTGATGAAAAAGATAATAATTTAGTAGAAAATGAATATAACGTAGTTAAAGATTTAAATCATTATTCAATAGTTAAACCATTAAGAAAGTTAAAAATAAATAATAAAGTAGGACTTATATATGAAAAAAATAATGCACTAAATGTTAAGGAATTTAAAAATATTTATGGATTAATAGGAGGTAATCATGTTTGTTGGATATTAGAAAGATTATTATCTGTAATTGGATACTTACATTCTAATAAAATAGTCCATGGCAATATAAAAGAAGAAAATGTATTTATTGATACAGATAATCATAATGTTATCTTAATGGATTACACATTATGTATTAGTAAAGCAAATGAAAAAGATAGTAAATATAAAATTATTAATGATAATTTCACACCAAACTATGTTAATAAAAATGCTAGAGTAGTTCCAAATGTTGATATATATGCAGTAGGCAAAATAGCTATTGATTTATTAGGAGGTGATATTGATAGGGTAACATTGCCAATTAGTTGTGATTACAGAGTCAGAGGATTTATTAGAAAACTTCTAGATGGTAAAGAACAAGATGCATGGAAATTATGGGATGAATTAAGGGAAATTAGAACAGAAGTATATGGTAGAGAAAGGTTTAAAAAATTAGTTAAAAAATAATAGGAGGAAATATTTATGGGAAGTTATAGTTATGATAGAGATGTTTATAGTAGTAGTAGTTATGATAGTTGGGGAGCTAGTAGTTATTCAGCTTCAAAGTTTACAAAAGATACGATTGATAAAGATTTAGATCCAAAAGGAAAGAAAATAGTTAGTAAAAGTAAAAATCCAATAATAATTGTATTAGATGTTACAGGAAGTAATATTAATTTTGCAAGACTTGTTTATGATAAATTACCAATGTTTTATGGAGAAATTGAACAGAAAAAATATTTAAATGATTTTGATATTTGTATTTGTGCAGTGGGCGATGCAGAATATGATGATTATCCAATTCAAATTGGTACACCTGCTAAGGGATTAGAAATAGATTCATGGCTTGAAAAAGTAGTTCTTGAGTCAGGTGGAGGAGGGAATGATTTTGAGTCCTATGAAATAATGGCCCATTACCTAGCTAACAATTGTGAATTCGAAAAGGATGCAAAACCAATAGTGTTCTTTATTGCAGATGAATCAGTAAAAGATAAAGTATTAAAGAGTCAATGTGATGAGCTTGGAATAGAATGTAGTGAAAGTTATAATCCATGGCCAGCATTAAATAAGAAATTTAATAACAATGTATTTGTTATGTTAAATAAATATTGTGGTAGAAGTTTTAGAGAAGATTTTACAAAATCTTGGCAAAAAGTTTTACCAAATCAACATACAATTAGAATTCCAGAAGAAAAAGCAATCGTAGATTTAATGTTAGGAATATTAGCAATTCAAAAAGAAGATTTAGAATCATATGCAATCGATATGAAAGGAAGAGGTCAAACAATAAGAAGAATTGAAGGAGTTACTTCTTCATTAAAAGAACTTGCTAATACAACTGCTCTTAGTACAAACGTTGAAACTGATTTACCAGTAGAAATGAAATTAAGAATGAGTGGTAATAAAGGTAAAAGATTATAAAAAATGTGAGTGTGAGGTAATATGATTTATATTAGAAAAAATAATGATGTATTAGAAAAATATGAAGTAAATTTTTCTGAAGAAGCTCTTATAGAGCTAAGAAATAGAATAATTAAACATTGTAGTGAAGTTAGTAAAGTTAAAACAGAATGTAAACTTAATGAAGTTCCAACATATGATTATTATAGACACAACAATAATGATAGAGTAAGATATCATTTTGAAGATGTTAAATATGAAAAATCTGGTAATACAGCAAGTGAATGGGATCACTATGATGAATATCAAGTTGATTTATATAATTGTGAATATACAATGTACAAGGTACCATATATATATGAATTTATTGAAAATGTAATTTGTGGAAAAGAAGAAGCAATTACAATTTTATTTAATCAAGATATAAATGGTATAAAACATTTTCCTACAGTAGAAGAAAAAGTCAAAGCATTAGAAAGTAAACTACATAGTTTTGAAAGTGATTATATATCTAAAAGAAAAGCTAAATTAGATGAACTAAATTTAAAATATAAAAGATTTAATGAAACAGGAGAATCATTTAGTGAAAAATTCGAAGAAATGCAATCTATGATTAGTGAGTTTACTTCAGAGTTATCTAGTATGGATGATAAAGTTTCAGAAGAAAAAGATAAAATTGATAGAGAATTAAAATCATTACAAAAAATAAGAGATTTAAATAAGAATCAAGAACCAATAACTAATTATTTCTATGAACTAGTAGGATTAGTAGAATTTAAGTTAGTTGATACATTAAGTATTAGTGATATAGATAGAATAAATGAATTTTTTAACTCAAACGTTATAGAAAAAGAGAAAAAGTTAGTGTTGAGATAGTAACAATGAAATATAACTAATTTGACATTTTTATGATTGTTTGTTATAATATAGCACGTTTTAAAGGGGGAAAAATAATGAATTCAGAATTAAAAAATATGCTTTTAGATTTAAAAAATTCTTCAAAGAAAATAAAAGAGGCAAATGAACGTATAGAACAGACTATTAAAGAAAGAGAAGTACTTAGAGAAATAGAAAGAAAAAAACAAGAAAGAAAAGAGAAAATGAAACAAGCTCTTATTCGTAAAAAGACTGAAGCAGTGGCAATGTCCATTGTAACACTAGTAAACAATACTTTAATGTTTGCTGAAGAAACTTCAGGAAGGATAAAATCAGTAGATGAGAATTTAGGTAAAATAACTGCAGAAAATGAAGATATAGAATATACAGAACATTCACACTATACGTTTAGTGAAGATAGTTTAATTATATACTTAAATTATTCAGAAGAAGCATATGATATGACCTCTTGGGGTGGAAAATTTATTGATACAGATACTATTGATTGGGATTATTTAGAATCAATATTAACTGAAGCTAATATTGAGATAAGTAGACAAGTTGAAGTGAAGTATACTGGTGGTTCAGTTGTTGATTTAGATATTTTAACAATTGAATATAAAAAACAACCAGAAAAGAAATTAGAATTATAGTATTTATCTTTATAACTAAAAGAATAATTATTTCATTAAAAAATTACATTTAAATATGTAATTTTTTAAGTTGAAGAAAAATATATTATTTGATAAAATTACTATGTAAAGTGAGTGCTAAAGAATAAAAAAGAAGTGCAAATATTTGAAATATACACAATACTATTAAAGGCAGAAGTCAAATCAAAATTGAGTATAATTAGAAAAAAGTCAAACGAATGGTGTGATAATATTAATTGTAATCTATAATAAGGTAGGAAAAATATAATGAAAGAAAAGATAATATTAATTGCAATTTGTTGTTTAGTATTAATCATAGGATGTTCAAGTAAAAATTTTAACACTAAGCAAAATAATACTAAGGAGAGTGAAATAAAATTGTCTAATGTAAAAGTAACTATTAATGATAATACATATACGTTGGTATTAGAAAACAATAAAACAGCAGAAGAATTTTTTGAATTATTACCACAAGAATTAAATATGAGTGAATTAAATGGTAATGAGAAATATGTTTATATGGACAATTCTTTAGCAACTTCTTCATATTATCCTAAACATATTGAAAAGGGAGATGTAATGCTTTATGGAGATAATTGCTTAGTTATATTTTATAAATCATTTGATACAAATTATAGTTATACTAAAATTGGTCATATAAATAATTTAGATAATTTAGGAAAAGAAAATATAATAGTAAAATTTGAAAAATAATTAATAACTATAAATTAGATAGATTTATATAATAATCTATCTTTTTTATGCTATAATTCTATTAAAGGAGTTGAATCTCATGAACGAAAATAAAGGTAAAAAGATACAATGGTATCCAGGTCATATGGCAAAAACCAAAAGAGAAATTGGTACAATGCTTCCAAATATTGATATTGTAATTGAAGTAATAGATTCAAGAATACCATATTCTTCAAGAATACCAGACTTAAAGAAAACAATTAATAATAAACAAAGCATAATTGTTTTTAATAAATATGATTTGTGTGATAAAGAAGAAACTGAAAAGTGGATAGAAAAGTATCAAAGTGAAGGTAATATTGTAGTTACTAGTGACTCTAAAAATACAAATGACTATAAAAAAGTAGTTGAAACTGTCAAAAATATAATGATTGAAGTTAATAAAAAGAGAAAAGATAAAGGACTACTTCCAAAGAAAGCTAAATGTATAGTAGTTGGAGTTCCTAATGCTGGAAAGAGTACTTTAATTAACAAACTAGTTGGTAAAAATATTTTAGGTGTTGGTAATAAACCAGGAGTTACTAAAACATTAAATACAATTAGAGTAAATGAATATATGGATTTAGTAGATACTCCAGGTATATTATGGCCAAAGTTCGATGAAGAATTAGTGGCACTAAATCTTGCTAGTATGACTATTATTAAAGAAGAAATATTAACTATTGAAGAGGTTGCAATTCACATACTTAGAATGTTAGATAAATATTATAGAGAAATATTAAGACGTGAATTTGGAATAGAATACTACTCAGATGATGAAGTAGAAGAGTGTTTTACAAAAATTTCAAAATATAAAAATATACCAGTAAATGGTGAAGTTGATTATGAAAGAGTAAGCCTAGTTATTATAAATTCAATTAAGCAAGAAAAAATTAAAGGAATTACATTTGATAGAATGTAATTTTTTTAATAAATAATATTGACAAATTATTTTGTTATTAATATAATGTTATTAAGAGAAACAAATATCTCATTTTATTATCAAAAATGTTTTTAATAAAGTGTTAAAAACTAGGAGGTTTTATGGAAGATAAGAATGTAGAAGAATTAAAAAGTGCTTATGGTTGCGATAACAAACATTATACTAGACATGAACTAGAAAAATTAGTAGCACTTTCTTTAACACTATTAAAATATAAAAAACTAGAGTCATTCCCTGTTATTGGTATTCAAAGTGAAGAAGGTAAATATCATTTATTTAAGAAAGAAGATAATACTTGGGAATCTTATCTATGCGTTGATTGTGTTGCTACAAAGAGAACAAATGGAAAAGATAATTTATATTTTTGTTCATTATCTCTTTTAGAAAACATTTTAAATGTTAATGAATATGATAGAACAACTGGTGATTATTTTGATAGATTTTGTGATATTGATGTATCAGATAAAGATTTAGAATTATTTACAAAAGTATATATTGATAGGAATGTAACTATAAAAGAATACGAGGAGTTACTTGAATTACTCACATGTTTTATTACAAGATATGATGATGAAAGTGTAAAAGGACGCAGATATTATAGACAATTATTTAATTATGAATATAATGCTCATAAAAAAGAATTTGGAAGTTTTACAAGGCACGAGCTTGAATATTTATATTCGTTAAAGGTAACAAGAATGAAATATCGTGATAAGAGTGATAATGAAGATGGAATTGGATTGCACATGAATGCTGACTCTTTAAGTGGTGGAACTTATATTATTAAAAATCCTCTTGGTTGTTTTGAATTATTTGATGTAGATGATGAAAGAAAATATTTAATAGAGCCTAGAGAGGTATATGATTCATGTGAAAGAGCTTGCATAGCAGCAATATATAAAATAATTAAATCAGATAAACGTAAAGAAGCTATTGATTTCTTTTATAGAACATTTGATTCCAACATTTCAGATGAAGAATTAGATAATTTTAGATATTTCTTCTTAACAGGTTGGGTAAATAGAACATCTGATATAAGTAAAAAAGATGAAAGAGAAATAAGAGAAAAACAATATAATTTAAGTTTAAAGAAAAGAGGTGTTGTTGATGAAAACTAGATTAGAAGAATTAGAAGAGGAAATTAGAAAGTTAAAACGTGAACAATCTTTATGTAGACATGCTTGGCAGTCAGCTGTATATGATCCAGAAAGAGTTGAAATTAAGAAAGAAGTAATAGATGCTCAAGGGGTTGATATTTGGTATAGAGAAGTTGGTACTGGAGTGTATACTACAAAAGATAGGTGGAGTAGATATTGTCCATTATGTGGTAAAAAAGAATATACTTACAATACTGAAAAAGTACCTGTACAAATAAAATTAGTTCCAAAATTTTAGTGTATATAGTATAATAAAAAACATTTAGGAGGTAATTATGAAATTTAATGAGTATTTATATGAACTTACAAAAAATATCGAAGATGATGATTTTGAATATACTGATGAGGAAGTTGAGTTTGCAAGAGTAATTTTAGATGAATTTTGTAATAAAGCAAAAAATGCTAAGCCTCATGATGGTTTAATAAGTGTAGAATTTAAAAGTAGATGGTATAGCGATTCTGATAAAGGATATAAAGAGATTTATCATTTGTCTAGAAAATTTAATTCAATGTTTAGACATTATAATATTTATATTGGTGATGTATCTTATCTAGAGGATGAATTTCATGATGCATATTTTAAACTTGTGTGGGATTATAAAACATATATGGATAGCTTAAAATCAAGTGAAATGCAAGCTATGATAGAAAAATATGAAAAGGAAAAGCTGCAGAAAATGTGTGCTAGCGAAGGTCACGACTTTGGCGATTGGACTTATATTAAACCTATAGAAGATGTTTATGCACCAACACCAATTTCAGGAGTTACACCTTATTGGAGAAAAGAATGTAAAAGATGTGGATTTAAACAAATTTCTTACAATGATCCAGAAGAATATGCAAAAGAAATTGAAGATTGTGAAAGTGAAATTTCAAGACTTCAAAATAGATTAAGACTATTAAAAGGTCAAAAATATTAATAAAAAATACACTTAAATAAAAAGTGTATTTTTTTATTTGTGGATGTTCTCTCAATAACTGATTATATGTAAAAAATATATAAAAGTCAATGAATTTTAGAAAGAAAAATTATTAATTTTTTTAGTAAAAAAATATTTGATTTTTTTTGTGAAAATTGAGTATTTTTTGTTTACATTTTTTTTAATTACTCTTATAATAATTAGCCATAGGGCAAGGAGGAAAAACATGATAAAAAGTAATTTACCTGTTATCTTATTAAAGAACCTTGTTTTACTACCTTATCAAGAAGTTAGGGTAGAAATCAAGAGCAGTGTAAGCAAGAAAGTTACTGAAATTTCAAAGTTATATCACGATAGTGAAGTCCTAGTTGTCTGCCCATTAAATTCGCTTGAAGAAAATCCTGATGCATCTGATTTACCTAAAATAGGTGTTGTTGGTAAAATTAAAAGTGTTATTGAACTTCCTAATGGTAACATGAGAATTATTATATCAGGCTTATATAGAGTAAAAGTTATTAGTTATGTAAATTATTCAGAAGATGAAGAAGTACTTGATAGTATTATTACAGGTATAGAAACTAGTGAAAGTGAAATAGAAGAAACAGCTTATTCTAGAAAATTAACTAGTGAACTTGAAAGCTACGTCAATAAAAATCCATTTATAACAAATTCAATTATGTCTGAAATTAAAAGAGGAGTAAATCTTGATAAATTAACAGATTTAGTTGGTGGTTTTTTAACTCTTTCTTTTGAAAAAAGATTATCTTTAATGCTAGATGCTTCTCCTATTAGTAGAAGTAAAACATTAATAAAAGAAATAGCTATTGAAAGTGCTGTTATAGATTTAGAAGGTCATATAGAAACACAAATTAAAAAGAATTTAGATGACTCTGAAAAAGAATATATTTTGAAAGAAAAGCTAAAAGTTATTAAAGATGAGCTTGGTGAAACATTATCTAAAGCTGAAGAAGTAATAGACTTAAGAGACAAAGTAAATAATGGTAACTTTCCTGAAAGAATAAGAACAAAGTTGCTAAGTGAAATTGATAGATACGATGCTTCTAGTGAAATGAGTCCAGATGCTGGTATTATTAGAAATTATATAGAATATTTACTAGAAATACCTTGGTTTAAAGAAACAAAAGATGAAAAAGATTTAATTAAAATTGAAAAGAAATTAAATTCTTCACATTATGGACTAGAAGAGGCTAAAAATAGAATTATTGAATATATTGCAGTTAAAAGTATTACTAATGAAGTAAATAGTCCAATTATATGTTTAGTTGGTCCTCCTGGAGTTGGTAAAACTACATTTGCTGAATCTATTTCTCATGCATTAAATAGAAACTTTGTAAAAATTTCTCTTGGTGGAATGAGTGATTCAGCAGAATTAGTTGGACATAGACGTGCATATATTGGTTCTAATCCTGGAAAAATTGTTTCTTCTCTAATTAAGTGTGGTAGTAATAATCCAGTATTTTTACTTGATGAAGTAGATAAACTTAAAAAAGATTATAAAGGAGATCCAGCATCTACACTTTTAGATATATTAGATGTTAGTCAAAATAAGAGATTTGTAGATAATTATATAGATGAAGAAATAGATTTGAGCAAAATATTATTTATTTTAACAGCTAATGATATATCATCTATTCCACTAGCACTTTTAGATAGACTTGAAATAATTAGTTTAAATGGTTATTCAGAAAATGAAAAATTATATATATGTGAAAACTATATTATTCCAAATATGTTAAAGCGTCATGGACTTAAAAATAATGTTATTAAATTTGAGAGAGATGCACTTATTAAAATAATAAATGATTATACTAGTGAAGCTGGAGTAAGAGAACTAGAAAGATGTTTAAATAAAATAATTAGAAAAGTTATCACTGAACATATTAAATCATCTAGAAAAATTGTAAGTGTAAGAATTAAAGAAAGTGATTTACAACATTATTTAGATAAAGAAGTATGGAACAATTCATATAACAAAAAAATTACTCATACAGGAGTAATACATACAGTCGCATGTAATAGTTTAGGTGGTTGTGTTATTGATATAGAATGTTCTTCATACAAAGGAAGTGGAAAATACAATTACACTGGTTCACTTGGAGATATTACTAGAGAAAGTATAGATGTTTCATTTAGCTATATTAAGAGTAATCTTAGTGAATTTAATTTAGATGATAAAGCATTTAGTAATGAAGATTTTCATATACATTTTACAGAAGCAAGTAGTCAAAAAGATGGACCTTCTGCTGGAGTATCAATAATTAGTGTTATTTTATCTTTACTTAAAAATAAAGTGCTTCCAAATAATGTATCTATGACTGGAGAAGTATCACTTAAAGGAGATATATTTAAAGTAGGTGGTATTAAAGAAAAAGCAATTGCCGCTAAAAGAAATAATATCGATACACTATATGTACCAAAAGATAATTATGATGATGTAATGGAACTAGATAATGATCTTAAAGATAATATAAAATTTGTTTTTGTTTCAAATTACGAAGAAATTTATAAAGAAATATTCTCATAAAAGAATATTTCTTTTCATATGATTTATGGAAAGGAGATATTATGAGAGATATAATACCACTAAAAAAAGACATCATATTTAATACTATAATTGGTGAAATAACAAGTATTAATGTAGAACATGAATATAAAATCAAAGATGAATTAATTGAAGGAAATGTAAGCATTAGTGGAAGTTATAAAATGACAGAAGCTAGTGTTATTGAAGAAGATTTCTTTTATAAAATACCATTTGGTGTATCTATTTCTTCTAAAGTAGACAAAAATACAATTAAACTTGATATTGATGATTTTAAATATGAAATAGAAAAAGATGTATTAAAGGTTAATGTTGATTTAGAGCTTGTGTGTGAAGAAATAAATAATACTCAAGAAGAAAACATCAATAATGTCAAAATAGAAGAAGAAAATAATGAAGAAATTGCAAACTATTTTGAAGATAAAAATGTAACATTAAATAATGAGGAGGAAAAAATAAATATAGAAGAAAATATTAATAATATAACAAATAATATTATTAATAATGATGTTAAATATTATACATATAAAGTTTATATTGTAAGAAAAGGTGATACAGTTGAAAGTATATGCAATAAATATAATGTGACTTTAAATGATTTAAAAGAATATAACGATTTAAGTAATATAAATATTAATGATAAAATAATTATTCCACAAATAAATGAATAAAAGAAAAAATAGTGTAATTATAAAAGAAGATAGGGTTATTAAAAAAAATAATGATAAACTATTAGAATTATATGATTATTTAGATTCAGTTGGTTTTAATAATTATCCTAAAGTAATAAATAATAATGATGATTATATTGAATCAGAATTCATAAAAGAAAAAAGATTTCATGAAACTTCAGAGGGAATAGAATTCATCAAAACAGTAAGTTTACTACATAGTAAAACAGTTTTTAATAAAGACGTAAGTAAAAATAAATATAGAAATATTTATAATAAAATATCTAACAATTTAGAATATTTAAAAAAGTATTATGAAGAACTTATAAGTAATATTGAAGAGGAGGAGTATATGAAGCCTTCCCATTATTTACTAATAAGAAATTATACTATATTGGATAGTGCTATAAAATATTCAAAGAGTACTTTAAAAAAATGGTTTAAGAAAGTAGAAAATAAATCAAAAGAAAGAGTCTCAATAGTACATAACAATTTATCACTTGAACATTTTATTAGAAGTGATAAAAATTACTTACTTAGTTTTGATAATTATTTGGTTGATACTCCTGTTTTAGATATATTTAAATTTTATAAAAAAGATGGTTATAAATTAGATTTTAATTTATTATTAAATGAGTATAATAAAACATTTGAATTATTAGAAGAAGAGAAAATGCTTCTTAATATATTAATTTCTATGCCACCTAAAATAGAAGAAGTAAAAGATGAATATTTAAATACTATAAATATTAAAAATACTTTTAATTATATATATTCAAGTATGAATGTTGTTAATGAAAATAAATAATCTACTATTGTAGATTTTTATTTTTATTTGTTATATAATTTATATGATAGGTGATTATATGAATAAGAATAAAAGTGGATTTATATCAATGACACTCGTTTATACATTTTTAATTATTTTTTTATTTTTAATGCTTGCTATACTTAGAACATATAATGAAAAAGATAAATTTTTGCAAACAATTGATGATCAAATAAATGAAGATATTAGTACGAATGTTAAATCTAAAGTAACAGTTATAAATAGGATATTAGAAAATAATTCTCCAATTAATGAAAAAGATGTATCAATTAGATTTTTTATGATTGCAAATTCACACTTTGGTAATGGAAACGGGTTATATTATAGTGAAAATTTAGACATGGTTGATGAAAATGGAGATGGAGCGTCTACTAGAATGTATTATTTTAGGGGGGTAACTGAAAGAAATCATATTGTGTTTGCTGGATATTGTTGGAGAATTGTTAGAACTAATGAAGATGGATCTTTAAGAATAAGATTTAATGGTGAATATAATAGTGAAAGAGGATGTTTAACTACAAGTGAAGCAATTAATAATCATTCTATAACAATTGGCAAAACAAAATTTAATACAGAAAATAGTGAATTTTTAAATGAAGATTATCTTAAATATGTAATTGATAGAAATAGCTTATCTGTAAGCAGTGATATTAAAGAAATATTAGAAGAATGGTATCGTGAGAATTTAATTGTTGAAGAACATGAAGGACAAAGAGACTATTATTCACTTAAAGTAGCTGATGAATTATATTGTAATGATACATATAAATATATTGATTCAGAAGATAATATTATAAATGAAAAATATGCAGTACATAATTTAGTGCCAGAACTAATAAATAAGAATAATAAGAATATGAATGCTTATTCAAATATCAGAAATAATTTAACATTTAAGTGTAGTGTTAGTAAAGAGGATAATGAAAAGAATACAACATTAATAGATGCTTATGATATAGCTGGACTTGGTAATCATAAATTAGTTTATCCAATTGGATTATTAACTGCACAAGATGTTGTTCTTGCAGGAGGATATATTAGTTCAGATGATGATGAATTTCAAGGTGGAAGAAGTGGTATGAATAATGAATCCTTTTACTTAAATACTGGTTTTAATTATTGGACTATGAGTCCATATAGTATTATAGATAACGTACCAAAAATGACATATGTTAATTCTATGGGTAGATTAGACGCTGCTAATGTAAAAGATTCAAATTCTAATTTTTATATAATACCTGTTATATCATTAAAATCAAGTGTTGAGATTGCTTCTGGTCGTGGAACAGCTAAAGACCCATATATTGTTAAATAGGAGGATTTTATGAAAAAAAATGGCTTTGTATTTGTAGAGAGCATAGTAGTATTAATGGTAGTTGCATTATCAGTAGCAATGTTTATGTCTAGTTATTCATTAATGTCTAGAAAAGTAAAAGAAAAAGAAAATTATGATAAAGCATCAGATAAATATCTTTTATATTCAATAGCAAACTTAGGAACAGATAGTAAATGTAATTATGGAATAGATTGTGATGAAGAAGGCAAAAGAGATACAGAATTTGCTGCTAGTGCAAGTAATTGTAAGTTTACTAAAATGGGAGGCATCCTATATGATTGTACACAAGTATTTGAAGATTTAGATATAAAATATATATATGTAGTTAAAAATGTTAGAAATACTCTAAATGATTATAAAAGAAATAAAGATGGACAAGCATTAGATTGTTCTGGTAACGTAATAGATAGAGATAAAAATCCTGAAGCAAAAGGATGTAAAATTACAGATAATTCTCAAAAAGCAGTAAATATATATGATAATGGTGCTATTGAATATATGAAAACTCTTAAAAAATGTAATGATGAGAATGTTTACATTGGTGAAGGAGAAAATCAAGTTTATGTAAATAGAAATAAAGAAAGTGATATTTGTGCAAATCCAATTATGTATATGATTGGCGTATTTAATAGAGGAAATAAATTATATTATGCTTCAATTGATATTTCAGGAAATGTTAAATATGAAGAAACTATAAGAGATATTAAATCTGGATGGGTATGTGATAATTGTAGTGTAGCATCTTCTGTATATAATCAAGAGTGGAAATACTATATAAATAATTTAACAGTAAAGGGATTAAATAAATTATCTACAGGTAATTCTAGTACTTCCAATAAGTATTATTACTATTTTGACCCTAGCACTGGAATTATGATAACAGGATGGGTTTATTATGATGGAAATTACCATTTGTTCTCACCAATTGATTACGATAAACACGATAATCAAGGTGCTTTAGATGGAAGAAGAATTCAATCTATGAGTTCTTCTGAAAGAATATCAGTCACTTTAAAAAATAATAGTGGAAATACTAAACAATTCTTCTTAGATAATATGGGAACATGTTATATGACTCAAACAGGTGGTAGTACTTGTACACAAACTGATATTTCCGAATTTACAGGTGATAAGATAACATCAATTGATTTTGGCTCATATTCAGGTTGCTACTCATGTAATGGGGATGAATGTAATGGTAATGTTACATGTAATTAAAAATAAATAAAATATAACTATTGTTATAACAGAGAATATTAGTTTTAATACTAATATTCTTTTTATATTTAATTTATAATCACTCAGTATAGAAAAAGATTGAAATAAAATAGATAAACCATTAAATGATAGGGCAAACAATACTAATATATATTTAACACTATTATTTATACTTAACAAATTAATTTGATTTATTCCATTGGTTAGTTCCAATATACTTGAAATTATACTTAATATAATTGGATTAATATTAATATACTTTAGTATTAAATTATTAATAATCATGAAAAATATTAAATTTCCAAGTATTATTATTGAAGTATTTATTCCTTTTAATATTGATTTTTTAATTACAATAAAGATATTTTTATCTTTAATATAGTTAATTGTATTTATAGTTTCACTTTTATCTTTTTTTAAAAATAATCCAATTAATATATTATTTATTAAAACAAATAGCCATAAAATAAAGCCAATTTTAAGACTTTTAAATATATTTATACCAATTACACCTAATACAAAAGAAATTGAAGGAAAGTATGTAAAAACAAGTAGTTTATTAAGAGTATTTTCATTAATTAATTTTTTATCTAACATATCTTTAATAAATATTGCATTATTAGGACTAGAGGTTAACATACTTAAAATAAAAACAACACTACTATTTGGGTCAATATTAAATATTTTTGATATTATTTTTCCAAATACGTCTTTTAAAAAAATATGGTAATCATAATAAATTAAAATATCACTAAGTAAAATAAATGGAAAAATTGTTACAAATACCTTATTAAAAAATAATATACTAGCATCTTTAGTACTATTAATAACTATATCTAAATTTAAAATAAATATAATTAAAATAATAGTTAATATAAAATATTTGCATTTTTTAATCACTATATCCTATAATATTAATATGGAGAATTAATTATGATAAAAAAGATTAAAAAACATTTGATTAATAATATAAAAAATAATTATAAATTTTATTTAGGTTTAATATTTATATTACTTTTATTTATAATTAAGTTAGATTATTATATATATTCACCCGGTAGTTTAGTAGATTTAACAGATAGGATAGAAGTCGAAAATTCATATGATTCAAGTGGTAGTTTTAATTTAACTTATGTAACAGCAAGGCCAGGTAATATAGCAAATATCTTATTATCTAAAATAATACCATCATGGGATTTAGTTGATTTAGATAGTGTAAGAGTTGAAAATGAAAGTGAAGAAGATATTGTATCAAGAGATAAAGTATATTTAAAAGAAACTAGTTATGATGCAATTATAGCTGCTTTTAATGCTGCTAATATGAAATATAGTATTGATAGTATAGATTTAACAATTACTTTTGTATATGACCTTGCAAATACTAATTTAAAAGTAGGAGACATTATAAGAAAAATAAATAATGTAGAAATTAATACATTTGATGAATTAAGAAAAGAAATAGAAAAATATAAAGAGAAAGATAAAATTACTTTAGAAGTATTGAGACATGATAAATTAATTGAATGTTATAGCGTATTACAAAAAGAAAAAGACAGATTAATCATTGGAGTAACATTAGCTGAACTTAAAAATATAACTACAAATCCAAAGGTTAATTATATTTTTAAAGATAATGAAAGTGGTTCATCAAGAGGACTTATGTGCGCATTAGATATATATAATAAAATAACTGAATTTGATTTAACAAAAGGAAAGATAATATCAGGAACTGGATCAATAGATGAAAATGGTAAAGTTGGTCCTATAGATGGAGTTAAGTATAAACTATTAGGTGCTGTTAAAAATAATGCAGATATTTTTATAGTACCAAGTAAAAATTATGAAGAAGCAATAAAGTTAAAAAATAAATATAATTATAATATAGAAATAATAGAAGCAGATACACTTACTAATGTAATAGAAAAACTAAAATAAAACTTTGAATAGTTTTATTTGAAAAAGAAGTGTTATGATATTAATAGAATTTGCGATAAAGATTATTTAAATAATTTACTTCAAAATATATAAAGTGTGAGTATGAATATAGAATTATTTTTTTGTATATGATAAGATTAAAATGGTGATGGAAATGAATATTATGAGTATATGTGATAGTGCTGATGTATTATCAGTAATAAGAATAATTAAAATAGTTATTACAATAATTAAAATAGCTGTTCCAATTATTTTAATACTATCTTTACTATTAAATTACATGAGTGCCGTTAAATCAAATGATGATAATTTATTAGCAGCAGCTAATAAAAGTGCAATACCTAAATTAACAGCTGCAATACTCGTATTTTTCATACCAACTTTTGTAAATATTTTGGCAGATGTCGTATCATTTAATAGTGATAGTTATTCAAATTGTATTTCAAATGCAAATAGTGAACATATTTCAGAGTTAATTGTAAATGATGCTAAGATATATTTAAGTTTAGCCAAAAAAACATTAACTAGAGCAGACTATAATATAGCAGTTAGTAAAGTTAAAAAAATTAAAGATGATTCTGAAAGAGAAAAGTATTCTGCTGAATTGAAAGAAATTGAAGAAGAAATTAAGAAAAAAGAAGAAGAAAGAAAAAAAAGAGAAGAACAATCTAATATGGGTGGCAGCCTTGAAGAAGTAGGAGATATACCATTAGGAGTTAGTGGTTCAGTTGAAAATGTTCTTGGTGTTGTATATTATAATCAATGTGATAAAAGATGGGGTAATATTAAATATGATAGTGGAGGAGCAACACTATGTTCATCATCTTGTGGTTATACATCATTTGCTATGATTGCAGCTGGTCTTAATAATGATATGACTATAAATCCATATACTGTTATTAAACATATGAGAAATATTAAAGATGGTGAATTAACTCATAGAGGATATGGAGCTGCTCCATGGGGTGAAATTGCTAATAATAGTAAAATAGCAAAATATAATTTAAGTGTACAAAAAATAAGTAGATCACAAGTAGAATCTTCACTTAATGCAGGTAAGCCTGTATTAATACTTGTTCCAGGGCACTATATGGTATTATCAAAAAGTAGTGCAGGAAATGTAGTATTATTAGATCCATTTACAGGATGGGGAAGTAAGAGTAAAAAAAGCGGAGAATATAGATCTGTTAGTGATATTGAAAAAATATATGGAGCTATTAGCGCAGCAGCAGCTTATTCAAGAAAATAAGGAGGAGTTATGAAAAAATTGCTAATATTATTATTATTTACACTTGTACTTACTGGTTGTAATAATACATTAAGTTTAGACTTTAATGATAAAATAGATGCTAAAATAGAATTATCTTTTTCATTAGGTGATTATATGAATAATGTAAATGAGCCTACTAATAAGGAAAACTTAATATACTCTATAGATGCAATTAAAAGTGAAGCAAGGCCATTAAAAGACTCTTATGATATATTTTTTACTACTGAAATTTTAAATAAAGAAGGAGATAATTATACTGGTGAATATGCATACTCATATACTTATTCTAATTTTAAAAATAATACTATATTAGACAAATGTTTTGAAAACTTTATTTATGAAGAAGATGATAATGCAGTACATATATATTTAAATGGTGAAAGTATATGTGCTCCATTCAAACTAAAAGTTAAATCAGATAATAGAATGTTATTAAATAATTCTACTGATAAAAATAAAGGTGAATATATTTGGAATGTAAAAGATAAAGAAAATGATATTCGTTTTGATATTAGTAAAGCACCTATTGAAGCAAAAGAATTTAAAACATCTAATATTATATATATAATACTTGCTATTATTTTAAGTGTTGGAGTTTATTTCTTAAATAAAAAATTAAAAAATAGTTAATAAACTATTTTTTTTATGATATAATACATTGCTATCAGGGGTGAATTTATATGAATAGTAAAGTATATAATAGAATTAAGTCAAAATTTGATGAAGGAATATTTACAAATGGTAATAAATTGAAACTAGTATGCTATGGTGATAATAGAATGTCACTTCAAAATATTCCTATTAAAGATAGAACTCCAGGATTGTGTGCGCTTTTATTAAGCTATAATAAAGGAAGGTTGAGTTGAAGTGAACCCCAAATAGTTCACATAAATAAAAAGGAAGTCCAAGATTATTTT
>CAMKNB010000012.1 GCA_946414095.1 uncultured Mycoplasmatota bacterium | reverse complement strand
TAATGCACTAGCTGAAAATTATCCAGATTTAAGATCTAGTGAAAATTTTGTTCAATTACAAAAATCAATTACTGACGTAGAAGAACATTTACAAGCAGCAAGAAGATTATATAACTCAAATGTAGCATCTTATAACCAATTACTAGTTACTTTCCCAAGTAGCTTAGTAGCTTCTATGAAGGGTTGTAAAAAGATAGAATTCTTCGAGACTGAAAATAAGAAAAGAGAGGATGTTAAAATAGATTTATAATTAAAAATATAAAATAATGTTTTTATCATCTTGACAAAAACATTTACAAATTATAAATTTTATGGTATAGCTTATATCGTTGAATGGGAGTAGTCCTCATTAAATATGATCTATATTTCGTCAATACAATATCATAAGATATTCGAATATAGTTTAGAAGTAAAAAAACAATTATAAGAGATGAGTTTACTCATCTTTTTGTTTAGTTTGCTAATATTGTATGATTTTTTATGGTTTTGTGTTAAAATTATTATAGGTGAAGGAAAATGAGAAAAATACAAACTAATAGCCCTACAACATTTATAATGGAGAATTTTGATAAAAGGTTTGTAAGACAGTATAAAAGAAAAACTGGTGGATTATATGCTTATCCTAGAACAGTACCAATAGACAAAATACTTAAGTTATTAGATGGTAGTGGAGTAAAACATCCAAAGTTATTAAAGAATAGATTTAGATGTGTTGATATTGAATACATTAAAGGTGATACATTGATGGTTGAACCAAATTTAAGCGGTTTAATTACTCTTGTTGGAAATTATATATATGAAATGTCCAAAGTTGATTGCACACCTATAATGAAATATATAAAATGGAACGGAGTAAAGCAATATCGTGACTTTTTAGTTGATAATATGATTAAAACAGTCGACTCATATCATAATAATGAAAAACTTGAAAGTATTGGGCTTAATAAAGAATTACTTTTAAGATTTAAAGAAAGAACAATAGATGAATCAAGAAGTTTGAGATTAATTCATGGTGATGTTTCTCCAGAAAATATCATTTGCTCAAGTGATGGATATTATTTAATTGATTGGGAACTAGCAACATTTGGAGATGTTGCTTATGAGATTGCAAACCATTTAATAGCTGTTGAATATACTCCTGCTTCTAAAGCTGATTTAATTGATAGAGTATCACTTTCATTAGGAGAAAATAAAGATGGACTAACAAATGATATTAATTCATATATTGAATTTGAAAATACTAGAAGGTGCTTTTCAATAATGAATAAAGTTATAGAAAATATTAAAAAAGGTAAAACTTATGATAGTGTGTTAGAAGATGGTTATAAATACTATTCAATGATATATCCAAAGGTAACAAAAGAAGAACTGATTAATATACTAGGAAAATAGTTTCCTAGTCTTTTTTTGTGTTAAAATAATATAAGTGCAACCAAAAATGTACAAAAAACAACTAGAAATTGGTAGGATGCAACCAATTGCAATTATATAATTGTGACATGAAAGGAGAAATAATAATATGAATTTATCAGAAAATTTAAAAAAAATTAGAAAGGATAACAACTTATCTCAAGAGGACCTAGCTGAAAAACTTGGAGTTTCTAGACAATCAGTTTCAAAATGGGAATCAGGACTTGCTTATCCTGAAATGGATAAAGTATTACAATTATGTAAAATGTTTAATCTAAATATTGATGAACTTTTAAATCAAAACATTAAGGAAGTTGAAAAGAATAAACAATCATCAGTAAACATTAATAAATATATAGATGATTTCTTAAGTTATGTTACTAAAACAATTAATATGTTTAGTTCTATGAGATTTAAAGATAAAATTAAATGTTTATTTGAACAAGCAATTATCATTATACTTTATATAGTAATTGCAATTATAATTAGTGAAATCGTTTCTAGTATAATAGGTGGTTTATTAAAATTTTTACCTGATAGTGTTTATTTTGATATATACAATATAATTGAAAGTATATATTATTTAATAGCATCTGTATTTGGTGTTATGTTAGTTTTACATGTATTTAAAACAAGATACTTGGATTATTATGTAGTAACAGATAAAGAAGATAATAATTTGAAAACAGAAAATGAAGATAATACTGATTCAAGAAATGAAAAAGAATTTATAAAAAAGAAAGAAGAAAAAATAATCATTAGAGACCCTAAACATTCAAGTTATAGATTTATTAATGGATTATTAAAAGTAATACTATTCTTTATTAAATTATTTATTTGTTTTATTGGACTATGGTTTTGTGCATTGCTTATATGTTTTGTTGTTTTATTTGTATTGTCTTTCTTATTTATTAAAACAGGATTATTATTCTTTGGTTCAATTATTGGATTAATTGGATGTATTGTAATTAATTTAATAATTTTAGATTTAATATATTGTTTTGTTAAAAACAGAAAAAGTAAATCGCTATTATTATTTATATTATTTGTTTGTTCATTAATTTTAATTGGAATTTCAATAGCATTCATTTTAATGTCATCAAAAGATTTTAGATATATAAATTCATTTGATGAAAAATACATAGTTAGAAAAGAAGAAACAATAGAAATGAATAAAGACTTAGCAATTTATTATTCTACTGATTTTATAGAATCTAATAGCAAAAATATTAGAATTGTTTATGAATATACACCACTCTGTGATATAAATTTAGATACATTTAATAATCAAATAATATTTGAACATAATTGTAATGAGAATAAGATTGTTAATTATTATATAGATACTATTAATGATAAAGTATTAGTTGATCCTGACTATTTTAAAGTAACTATTTATGCAAATAGTGAAAATATCAAAAAAATAAAAAGTAATAGTTATGCAAACTAGTTAACAAACATATATATATATGGTACAATTATGTTACTTGGAGGAGTGTATGGAAAAAAGTATTATTAAGTTAAAAAATGTTTCTAAATACTACTATAGTAAAGGTTTAATAGCATCTGGTTTTTCCAAAATTAATCTAGAATTTCATATGGGAGAATTTGTGGCAATTACTGGCGAAAGTGGTAGTGGAAAAAGTACTTTATTGAATGTTATTAGTGGACTTGATACATATGAAGAAGGAGAAATGTATATAAATGGTGAGGAGACAAGCCATTTTTTAGAAAAGGATTTTGAAGATTATAGAAGAAAATATATTGGTAATATTTTTCAAAATTTTAATTTGGTTAACAGCTATACTGTTTATCAAAATATCGAACTTGTATTATTACTAAATGGCGAAAAGAAGAAAACTATTAAGCCAAAAGTTATTGAATTAATAAGAAAAGTTGACTTATATAAATTTAGAAATACAAAAGTTTCTAAACTATCAGGTGGTCAAAAACAAAGAGTTTCTATTGCAAGAGCACTTGCTAAAGACACTCCAATAATAATAGCAGATGAACCAACAGGAAATTTAGATAGTAAGAGTGCAGAAAGTATAATTAAATTATTAAGTGAAATTGCAAAAGATAAACTTGTAATAATTGTCACTCATAACTATGATCAAGTGAGTCCTTATGTAACCCGTAAAATAAAAATGCATGATGGAAAAGTATTAGAAGATAAAATAATTAAAAAAGTTAGCGATGATATAAAAGCTAATGAAACAGAATATAAAGACATTAAATTTTTAAGTAAAATTAAATTAGGTATTAGAAATACATTTAATATTATTCCTAAGTTTTTACTTATTTTAGCTGTGTTTATGTTTATTGTTTGGGCATTAATGGCAGAATATGCAAGCTTTAAAAGATTAGAGTATGAAGAATCTAAAGATGGATATAATATGGCATTTAATGATACAAGTGATAATAGAGTAATAATTAGAAAAAAAGATAAAACAAGTATCAGTGAAGAAGATTATAAAAATATAGAAAATATATCTAATGTAAAAAAGATAGTAAAAAATGATTTACTAATTGATAGAGAATCAGATATATATTATGATGATACATGGATTAATGTAGGTATTAGAACAATAGATAATTTGAATGAGATTGTTGATGTAGGAAGATTACCTATTAACGACAAAGAAGTGGTTTTAGAAGGTAATGAAGATTCCTGGTATCTTTCTGAAATGAAAGATCAAATTTTAAATCATGAATTTTATTATTACATTGATGATCAAGATAAAAGCATTAAATTTACTATTGTTGGAATAAAGTATAATAATAATAATTGGAGTATGAAATTATATGTTAGTGATAGTCTACTAGAAATAATAAATAGAAAACAATATATAAATAATTCTTCAATAGAAGTATTATTTAAGAATAAATATGATTATTATTGGTTAGTTCCATCAAATAGAGTAAAAAAAGGAAAAGTCGTTATATCTGAAGATTTAAACTACTTATGTAAAAATTTTGATTGTAAAAAAGAAAAACCATCAATGAAAATAGAAGTTAAAAATAAGTATTATGAAGATAGTATAAAATTAAAAGTATCAAATACTTATAATAAAAAGAATATTAATAAGTTAACTGGATATAGTTATAAAAAATATAATTCAGCAGTATTTGTAAATGAAAATGATTACTATAGTTTATTTGATAAAGGTAACTTTCAAAGTAGTATTTATATAGATGATGTTAAAAAAATAGATGAGACTGTTCAAAAACTAAATAATCTTGGTTTTGAAACATTAAAATTAAAAGATACTTTAGTTAATAATGCTGCTAGTGCAGTTATTCAAATATTTAGAACTATTGTAACTATTATATTAGTCATTGTACTATTCTTTATATCTTATTTTGTTATTAAAATAATTTTAAGTAGTAGAAACGTATATTATACGACAATTAGAATGCTTGGTGGAAGTAAAGAAGTATCAAAAGAATTATTGTTAATTGAATTATTAAATGTAGCAAATATTTCATATTTTACATTTATACTAGTATTATATTTAAAATACATAAAAGTTATAAATTGGAGTTTTTTAAATACAATTATTGAATATTTAGGATTTAAAGAGTATGTGATAATGTATTTAATACTTATGTTTATGTCTTGTTTAATAAGTATGAGATTTAGTAGAAAAATATTTAAAAATAGTGTAATGGTTACACTTCAAGAGGAGGTGTAAAATATGCTAAAGATAGAATCTGTAAATAAATATTATAATAAAGGAAAGAAGAATCAAATACACGTAATAGATAATACAACTCTCACTTTAAATGATAGTGGGTTAGTTGCATTACTTGGAAGTAGTGGATGTGGAAAAACAACATTATTAAATGTAATTGGTGGACTTGATAGAATTAAAAGTGGAAAAATTTATATCAATAACCAAAAAATAAGTAGTAGATGTTCTAGAAAAGTTGATAAGATAAGAAATCTTGAAGTAGGATATATTTTTCAAGATTATAAACTTATTAATGATAAAAGTGTTTTTGATAATGTAGCTATTGTACTTAAAATGATTGGAATCAAGGACAAGGAAGAAATAAAAAAACGTGTTGAATTTGTTCTTGATAAAGTTGGAATGTTAAGATATAAAAGAAGACCAGCAACTATGTTATCTGGTGGAGAAAAACAAAGAGTTGCAATAGCAAGAGCAATAGTTAAAGATCCTACAATCATTTTAGCAGATGAACCAACTGGTAACTTAGATAGTAAAAATTCTTTAGAAGTAATGAAGATATTACAAGCAATCAGTAAAGAAAGACTAGTAATACTTGTTACTCATGAACAAAAACTTGCTAAATTTTATTCAAATAGAATAATTGAAATACAAGATGGTAAAGTTGTTAATGATATGGAAAATAAAGATGTTATTGAACTTGATTATGAACTTGATAATACTTTCTATTTAAAAGATTTTAAAAATCATAATACAATAAAAGATGACAATTATGATATTAACATTTATTCAAATAATAAAGAAAAAATTAATGTTGAATTAGTTGTTGCTAATGGAAATATTTATATTAAGAGCAAAGGATTTGAAAAAATAGAAGTAGTTGATGAAAATTCATCTATAGAACTGGTAAATGAACATTATAAAAAAACTACAAAAGAAGAACTAGATAAATATACTTTTGATTATGATGAAATTAAAAAGAAAAAGTATTCATCAATTAACAATTTATTAACATTTATAGTTGATGGTTTTAAGAAAATATTAGATTATTCTTTCTTGAAAAAAATGTTATTAATTGGTTTCTTTTTATCAGGTGCATTTATAATGTATGCTGTTAGTTCAATATATGCTTCATATCAAATTTATGATAATAACTTTGTTATAGTTAATAAAGATTATTTATCTATAAATATTAAAGAAGTAAAAGTAAAAGATTATTTAGAATATGAAAACTTGGATAATATTAAATATATGTTACCAGGAAACTCATTAATTCAAGTAACAATGAAGTTTGATGATTATTTACAATCAGAGTATTTAGAAGAAACAGCCTCTTTATCATTAGCTAGTACTAGTTTAATAAATGAAGATGATATTATTCTTGGAAGAATGCCAGAGAATGATAAAGAAATAGTATTAGATAAATTATCATTAGACATATATTTGAAATCTGATATGGCAAAAATGATTGCACTAAAAAAAGAAGAAGATATAATTGGAAGAAAAGTTAAAATCAATCAATCAAATAAAGAATTTACTATAGTGGGTATGGTTAATAAAGGTAGTCCTTGTTTTTATACAAATGAAAGTAATTTTATAAACATTATTTATTATAATATGCTTGATGATTTGAATGAAAATAATATTTATAATTATAACGATTATAAAGATGATATTAAAATTAAAAAGGGTAGAAAGCCTAAAAAGGATTATGAAGTTATTGTTAACTATGATAATAGAGATTCAATGAAATTAAATAAAAAAATAAAAACTAAAGTAAATGGAGTAAAATTAAAAGTAGTTGGATATTATACTTCAAAACACCCATTAGATGCTTATTTAGCAAGTGACAATACTATAAAGTATTTGGTAATAGATAAATCAAGTAATATTACTATTTATAGTAATGATAAAAATTCAACAATTAGTTATTTTAAAGAAAATAAAATGAATATTGTTGATACATATGAAGAAAGTAAAAGGGTTTATAAAGAAGAAATTAAGGGTGATAGATATAGTACATTAATAGCTTCAAGCATTATACTAATAATATCTTTAATAGAAATATTTTTAATGATTCGTTCATCTTTCTTATCTAGAATTAAAGAAGTAGGAATTTTAAGAGCAATAGGTGTAAAGAAAAAGGACATTTACAAAATGTTTACTGGAGAAATAATTTCTATTACTATAATTGGTGGTATTCCTGGAATCGCATTTTGTAGTTATGTACTTGGTATGATTGCAAATAATAGTGTTTTTCAAATTGAAAAATTTGTTGTTAATTCTAAAGTTATTTTAATAGCAGTAGCTATAATGTTTATATTTAACTTGTTTATTGGATTACTTCCAGTATTTAATACTATTAGAAAGACTCCTGCTAGCATTTTAGCAAGACATGATTTAGATTAATATTTTATTCTAAGAAGGCAAGTAATACTTGTCTTTTTTATTTAAATACTTTAAAATATTTAATAGGAAGGAGTAGATAAAATGAAAAAAATTGTAGGTATATTATTTAGTATACTATTTGTAGTTTGTCCGTTAATTATTAAGGCAGAAGAAAGCAAAAAAATTGATCTTTCTAATTATAAAACTTTAAACTTTACTCAAACTCTTGAAGATGAAGAAATTGCTAGAGAGTTTGAAAATTATGAGGAAACTGATAATCAAGCTACAATTTATATGTTTAGAGGAAAGGGATGCGGCTTTTGTAGAGCTTTTTTAAACTTCATGAATAGTATAACAACTGAATATGGAGATTATTTTAAAATTGTATCATTTGAATCATGGTATGATGCTGACAATAATGATCTTTTAAATACTATATCAGAATTCATGGGTGAAAAAGCTACTGGTGTTCCTTATATTATTATAGGAGATCAAGTATTCGCAGGATATGCAAATTCATATGATGATTCAATCAAAACAGCTATTACTAATTTGTATAATGCAAGTGAAAAATATGATGTTTTTGAAGAATATAATAAATCTATAGATGCAGCTAATAAAGAAAAAAATGCAGGATTTAATAAAGTAATAATATGGAATTTCGTATTTACTTTAGTTGCTACTTGTATAATTATGTTATATGTTAAAAATCAAAATAATAAAGTAATGGTAAGATTAGAAGAAATAAATACTAAAGATGTAACTAAAGCTCAAAAAGAAGAAAAAACTCCAGTTAAGAAAGAAGCAACTAAGAAAACGGTGAAGAAAACAAATGCAAAAAAGAAATAAACTTTTTTTATTAATAATAATGGTATTTGCAATCTTTTTAGTAACTGGATGTAAAGATAAAAGTACTGATGCTTATAAGTTTAAAGAAGAATATGAAAGCTTAAATGGCACAACAAATTCTAATGGAAAAGAAATAAGAACAATATCTATTAGTGATGATAATCCATTTATATATGCAACTGAAGATGAAATAGTTGAAAAAATAAATAACAAAGAAACGTTTGTTGTATATTTTGGATTTGCAAGTTGTCCTTGGTGTAGAAGCGTATTAGAAACATTAATTAGTACTGCTGCTAGTACTGGAATTAAAAAAATATATTATGTAGATGTATTAAATATAAGAGATAAATATGAAATGAAAGATGGCTCTTTAGTAAGAACGAATAATGGAACTGATGGATATAATAAGTTATTAACTTTACTTGATAGTAAGTTATCAGAGTATACATTAAATATTGATGGTAAAACTATTAATACTAATGAAAAAAGAATTTATGCTCCAAATATTGTAGGAATAATAAATGGAGAAGTAAATGAACTAGAAACAGGTATTAGTCCATTACAAACAGATGGTTATATGGATTTAACAGATGAGATGATAAAAGATACTAAAGAAGCTTTTAAAAAAGTATTAGAACCAGTATTTGTATCTCTAAATAGTTGCGATGAAGCATGTTAAGACAAATAAAAAACTCCAAAAGGAGTTTTTTGTTTGTTCTTAAAGTACTGTTGGAACTAAGAAATAAATTAAGAATAATATAAATATAATTATTGTTACAAGTGTAATTTCAGAATGAGGCTTTACTCTTGTATTACCTAGTTTGTAACTAATTAAATCTGTAAAATATATGACTGCATCAATTACTACATAAGATATTATTCCCATTCCAATTCCTTTAGTAATTGAATAAGCAAGAACCATTGTGATTATTGTCATAAATGCAGGTATTGAATTTTTAATATTTTTGAAATCTACATTAACTACATTACTCATCATAAGTACACCAACATATATTAATGCACTAGCTGCAGCAGCAGATGGGATAAATGCAAATAATGGAAGTAAGAATATTGAAAGTAAAAATAATATTGCAGTTGTAAGAGCTGTTAAACCAGTTTTGCCTCCTTCAGCAACACCTGTACCACTTTCAACAAATGTAGTAACAGTACTTGTACCAAATAATGAACCAGTAATAGTGGCAATACTGTCAGCATACATCATTTTTCCATAATTAATTGGTTTTCCATCTTCATCTAAAAGTTTAGCATTAGAGCAACATCCAACAACTGTTCCCATAGTATCAAACATATCAATCATAGCAAATGTGATAATTAACATAATTGAAGTAAGAAGTGCTCCTTCTGGAAGAGTCAATCCGCCTTTAAATAGTGACAAGAATACTGTGTTATCTCCGCTAAAGAAACTAGATATATTTTCCCAAAATTTCCAACTGATACCTGGAATATTGCCAGTTAATACTTGCGTATTAGCAACTCCGAGTGGAATAGCTAAAATAGTTGCAGAAATAATACCAATAATTACAGATCCTTTAACTTTGTAGTGAGATAATACTCCAATAACTAAAAGACCAAATAGAGCAACTATTGCCATGCATGCTTCTCCACCTTTATGCCATAATTCAGGATTATTAAAATCAATTAGTTGAAGTAGTGTAAATTGATTAGCTGTAATAATATGTGCATTTTGAAGACCAATGAATGCAATAAATAAACCAATACCTACTGAAATACTTGTTTTTATTGCTTTAGGCATCCCATCAAATATTTTTTCTCTTAGTGAAATAAGTTCTCCTGTTTTTTTGTTTCTTCCACATGGTATGAAAGATAAAAGTAAGAATATAATTCCACTTATGAATACAAGCATCATTGCATTACCATAAGAGTAACTAAATCCCATCGCACCACCAACGATTGTACCAACCATTGCATTTAGCCCCATACCTGGTGCTTGAGCTAAAGGCATTTTTGCAAGTAAAGCCATAAGAAGCGTTCCAATAAATGCTCCTAGGGCAGTAGCAATAAACACTGAAGAGAATCTAGGATCTGCTGTTCCTCCCCAAAGGATATTATTAGGATTTACTATCAAGATATAAGCCATAGCAAGAAATGTTGTTATTCCGGCAAATATTTCGATTCTTTTATTTGAACCTCTTTCAGTAATGCCAAAGAAAGAATCCAATTTGCCATTTCTTTTTTTGCTTTTCACAAAAACACACCTTTCTAGAAAATAAAAAAAGCTTACATTCATCATGTAAGACTATGTTCTAGAAGAAATTACGTGAGGTCATAGTCCATTCATTTATGGTGAATTGGTAGAAACGCTTAAACCATATTTTTAAGCATATATGACTTTCATATTTTCCACATAAATTATTACATATTATTTTATAAAAATCAAGTTATTTTTCATTAATAATATTTATTGCTTCTAGTATTATATTTAGTGATTTATTATCTTTATCATGTAGTGGATTATATTCAACAATATCTAAAGATACAACGTTTAGCTTATTATAAAATTCACTAAAAGCTTTAATAGCATCATCTTTTTTAAGTCCATTTTCCCATCTATTAGGAAGATTAACTCCAGGACATTCTTTTTTGTTTATTGAGTCAATATCAAAACTTAAGTGTATGTTATTTGTTTTGCTATTTAAATAATTAATAGCTTCTTCTATACATTTTTGAACACCAACTTCATTTATATAGTCTAGTGTAAAAGCTTTAATATTGTATTTATTTATTAATTCTTGTTCTGGATCATCTATATCATTTATACCAAATAATACTACATTTTTATAATTCACTTTAACTTTATGTTGATGTAAATTAACAAGTTCATTAAGTCCAAATCCCATTGAAGCTGCTAGTGGATAACCATGAACATGAAATGTAGTAGTTGTTAAATTTGTATTAATATCGGGATGCGTATCTAACCAAATAACTCCTAGATTTTCATTATTTTCACTAGAACCAGCTATACTTCCTATTGCTAAAGAGTGATCTCCTCCAATTGTGACAGGCAAATATCCTTCTTTTTGATAATTGCTTACACAACTAGCAAGTTTAGAATCATTTTCTACTACACAATTAACATCTATATTATTAGGAACTATTTCAATAATAGTATCTAATTTATATTTTTCATTTATTATTTTAATTCCCAAATCAGCTCCATTAATATGGCATCCATCTTTAATAGGAAATCCTATATATTTTGCTTTCATTTTAAGTCACCTTCAACAATTATAACAAAATAAAAAGAAAATACCAATAATTGGTTATTTTTTTAATAAAAAAATTGTCATAATAATAATGGTGATTATTATAAAAAAGATACTTTTGTTTTTTTGCATATTTTTTTTATTTAATACTTTAGAAGTTGATTCAAATAGTAATAAGAATCTTTTTTATGATAGAAATAATATATATGAAGAAAATCATTACACAGTTTATTTTAATAATGCTAATAGTATCGAATTAGAAGAAGTGTTAAATAATCTAAATATTAGAGTATTAAGCTATATTATTGATGATAAAAAATATTATGCAAGAAATATAGATGAATTAGTAAGATTATATTCTAAAGATAAAAGTTTATATGAAAAGGTTTATTATGAAAATAATGGGATAAATATTGATGGAATAAATATAGTTTCTCAAAATATTGAATTAATAAAATTAGAAAAGATTATTAGCGTTTATTAATTATTATTTTTATGATATAATTACCATAGGTAGGTGTGTTGTAATGAAGAAAAGTAAAAAAGAAGAGATAGAAGATACTACTAAAGAAAAAACAAATAGTATATTAATAGGAATATTAATATTATTAATTATTATTTTGCTTGGTGTTATATTATACATTGAAAAAGATAAAATAATGGATTTGTTTAATCACAAAGAAAATGAAGTTATTAGAGATGAAAATGGTAATATTATTGAAACTGTTTATAGCAGTTTAACTAAGGAAGATACTACTAAATATAAAAATACTGAAACTTTTTATAAACAAGATAATGAATTTTGCGTTTATGATGATGATTGTACTAGTCAAGATAAAGTTGAAATAAAGGTCGAAAATAAAGATATTGATATATTAGATTATTATAAAGGTAAATACCTTTTTTATAGAGATAATAATAAAATTAAAGTGTATAATGATGAAACAAAATTATCTTATGTAATAAATATTAGTTCTAAATTTTATTCATATGTATTTGGCGTAGATTATGTTACTGATGAATTTATAGGCATTGTTTATCATGAAAGTGAAAAAGATAATCCGTCTTATTTTTCAGTAACTGAAAATAAAGTATTATATAATAGAAAATATGAATATTTAGAATTATTATCAAAAAAATATTTAACAGCAGGTAGAGAGAAAACTATAGATGAAGATGAAGAATATCCTGAAACAGTAACAACTGATGCATATTTATTAAGTGCAACAAATGAAAAAGTAATAATGAGTTATAAAAACGAACCTAATGAAGAAGATTATTATACTGGAATTAATTATGGTGTATTAGAAAATAAAAATGGTGAATATTTATATTTAGCAGAATATGAAGCTGATGAGATAATTAAAGAAATATATACTAGTTCTTTAAAAACTATTATTAGAACTGATGATTATATTGAAGCATCAATTGCTGATTCAGGAGAATTGTATATTTTAAATAACAATGTAGTAGATGTATATAATAATGATGGTAAAAAAGTAAAAACAAGTAAAGAATATAAAGATTTATTACAAGTATGTGGAGAATATATTATAGCAATTGAAAATAATAAGTTGATTGTTACAACTATAGATGAAAAGACTACTGAAATAACTAATTGGAATAAAAATAAATATTATCATACTGGACTTTCTGGTTGGTATACAGAAAATGGTAAAAATGGAATATATATGGTAGTAGAAGAAAATATAACTGCTGATGAAGTATTCAAGTATTGTACAAAACATGATTCTTGTGATGGTATGACTTTACAAGATTTAAAAGAAACTGATAGGGGATATGAATATTATTATATTCCTGAGACAGGTGAGACTGGAAGAATTCCTACATATATTGGAGGTTATGCTAAGCCAATATTATATTTATATCCTATAAAAGATACGAATGTGAAAGTAACATTTGATAAGCCAGAAAATCTTACGACAACATATCCAAAATATATTAATTCTTGGGATGTACTAGCTAAAACAAATGGAGACTTATATGATCAAAATGGTAGATATTATTATGGACTCTATTGGGAAGAAAAACTAAATCATAAAGTTGATTTTAGTGAAGGATTTTATGTTAATGGTAAAAATGCTATTGATTTTTTAGAAAGTAAATTAAGTATAATTGGTTTAACTGAAAGAGAAAGTAATGAATTTATTATGTACTGGTTACCAATACTTGAAAAGAATGAACATAATTTAGTATACTTTGAACTTACTAAAGAGAGAGATAGTTATAGTAAAATTAATATTAGCCCAAAGCCAGATTCAATGTTAAGAATGGCAATACATGTTAAGAAAGTTGATGGATATACGCCAATAAGAGAAGAAAAACTAGAGCCATTTAAAAGAAACGGATTTACTGTAGTTGAATGGGGAGGAGTAATGTATTAGAGTAAGAATTTCTTACTCTTTTTTTTATTAAAAAAATGTAATATAATTAAAATGGTGATGATATGAAGAAGAGTTATATTATTGATGGAAATGAAGCTTGTGCAAGAGGAAGCTATTTATTTAGTGAAGTGTGTGGTATATATCCAATTACACCTGCCAGTCCTATGGCAACACTAACTGATAAATGGAGTAGTGCAGGCAAATTAAATCTATTTAAAGATACTGTAAAAGTAGTTGAAATGCAAAGTGAGGCTGGAGCTGCAGCGGTTACACATGGTGCTTTGCAAGGAGGGAGTCTTGCTACAACATTTACCGCATCTCAAGGACTTTTATTAATGATACCTACAATGTACAAAATGGCGGGAGAAATGTTACCTGGAGTAATACATGTAGCTGCTCGTAGTTTAGCAACACATGCTCTTTCAATTTTTGGAGATCATCAAGACGTATATGCAACTCGTAGTACTGGTTTTTGTATGTTATCGTCATCTAGCGTTGAAGATGCATATTATATGGCAATAGTTGCTCATTTATCTGCTATTGAAGGTAGTTTACCATTCTTACATTTCTTTGATGGATTTAGAACAAGTCATGAACTTAATAAAGTAGAACTTTTAGATGATGAAGAAGTATTAAAGCTAGTTGATTATGATAAAGTATATGAATTTAAGAATAGAGCACTAAACTTAGGAAAAGAGATAACTCGTGGTACTTCTGAAACTGGAGATGTATATTTTCAAAATACAGAAGTTAGAAATAAATACTATGATAGAATTCCAGATATAGTTTTTTCTAATATGGAAAAATTAAATAAATTATCAGGTAAAAATTATAAACCATTTGAATACTATGGAGATGAAAATGCAACTCACGTAATTGTTGCAATGGGTAGTGTCTGCAATACTACTAAAACAGTAGTAGATTATTTAAATAAAAATGGTAAAAAAGTTGGAGTTATAACTGTACATTTATATAGACCTTTTAGTAGCGATTATTTACTTAAAGTTTTACCTAGTAGTGTTAGATTTATTAGTGTTTTAGATAGAACAAAAGAAAGTGGTAGTATTGGTGAACCATTATATTTAGATGTAGTTGAAGCACTTAAAAATAAAGGAATTAAAATATATGGTGGAAGATATGGACTTTCTTCAAAGGATGTTCCATTAAAAGATATAAATGCTGTATTTGATAATATGTTTAGTTCTAAGCCTAAAAATAATTTTACAATTGGAATTGTTGATGATGTAACTAATCTAAGTTTAGAGTCAAAAAATATATCAATTGACACAGATTATAAAGAAATAAAAGTATATGGTTTTGGTTCTGATGGAATGGTTGGGGCTAGTAAAAACTTTATGAAATTGCTTGGTGAAAAAGAAGATACATATGTTCAAGGATATTTTGAATATGATTCAAAAAAGAGCGGAGGGGTTACAATATCTCACTTAAGAGTTGGACCTTCTAAAATAGATGCTCCATATTTTTTAACAAGTCCTGATTTTGTAGTAGTATCAAAAGACATTTATTTAAGCAGATATCATTGTTTAAAAGATATTAAAGAAAATGGTGAATTATTAATCGCAAGTAATAAGGATGATAGTGAATTAAATAAATTAATTAGTTATGAAAATAAAAAAGATATTGTAGATAAAAATATAAAAGTTTATATTGCTAATTTAGATGAATTAAATGAAAAATATTCACTTCGTGGAAAAATAAATAATATTATGTGTTTATATATGTTAAAGATAAGTGGATATGATAAAAAAGAAGTTGAAGAATTTAAAAAACTAGTTCAAAAGACATACTCTTCTAAGGGTGAAAAAGTAGTTGAAAATAATTTAAAGGCTATTGATGAAGCACCTTTCTTCTTGGAAGAAATAGATAACAGAATATTTACGTTAATAGAAAGTAAAGAAAATGATACAGATTTTACAAATGAAATATTAAAGCTTAGAGGTAACTTATTAAAGGTATCAGACTTTGAAAAATATAAAGATGGTACATTTGAAGGTGGGACTGCTGCAAGTGATAAAAGAAAAGTAGCTGAAACAGTGCCTAAATGGATACCAAGTAATTGTATTGAATGTAATCAATGTTCATTTGTATGTCCTCATGCTTGTATTAGACCATTTTCATTAACTCAAAATGAATTAATAGATGCTAGAATAGATGAATCTGAAACAATAGATAGTATTGGAGAAAAAGATAAAAAATTCTATATTAGTGTTAGTGAAGCAAATTGTACAGGTTGTGGATTATGTATTAGTACTTGTCCTGGAAAGAATGGAGAAAAAGCATTAAAAGAAGGAAATTATAATGAAAGACTTGATAGAGTAAGTGATTATCTATTTAATAATCATGAGAACAATACACCATTTAACAAATTCACAGTTAAAGGAGTTAGTTTTGAAAAACCATATTTTGAATTCTCAGGAGCATGTGCTGGATGTGGAGAAGCTGCTTATATTAAACTAATAACTGAATTATATGGACGTAATATGGTAATTGCTAATGCAACAGGATGTTCATCAATATATGGAGGGTCTCTACCACTAACACCATATAAGATTCCATGGATGAATTCATTATTTGAAGATAATGCTGAATTTGGATTTGGAATACATATGTCATATAAGAAAACTCGTGAAAGAATTAAGAAATTAATGTATAAGTATAAAGATGAAGTTAGTCCAGAAGTTAAGGCTACATTTAGAGAGTGGATTGACAATATGGATGATGATGATTTAACTTATGCTATTAAAGAAAAATTAAGTAATAGTTTAATACCTGAAGAATTAAAGAAATTAATTGATTATATTCCTAGTAGGAATGTATGGATACTTGGTGGAGATGGATGGGCATATGACATCGGATATGGAGGACTTGATCATGTTCTTCATAGCAATGAAAATATAAATATAATGGTTCTTGATACAGAGGTTTATTCAAATACAGGAGGACAAAAATCAAAATCAACAAGAACAGGTAGTGTAGCAGAATTTGCATCAAGTGGAAAACTTGAAAGCAAAAAAGATTTATTTAGAATAGCTATGTCTATACCAAACGTTTATGTTGCTTCAATATCTATGGGAGCTAATCCAATGCAAGCATTAAAAGCTATAAAAGAAGCAAAAGAACATAATGGTCCTTCATTAATAATTGCATATAGTCCATGTATTGAACAGGGAATAGTTGGTGGTATGAAAGGACAACTTGAAGAACAAAAATTGTTAGTTCGTGTTGGATATAACTTACTTATGAGATATAATCCTGAAGAAGATAAATTAACAGTTGATTCTAAAGAACCAGATTTTAGTGAGTATGATAGTGTATTTAGAAGTGAACTTAGGTATAAGAATTTAGAAGTAAGAAACGAAGAAGAATATGAAAGACTATATGAAGAAAATATGAATCAAGCAAAGATGAGATATAATTACTTTAAGGATTTAGAAAATGAAGATTGACACTAATTAGTCAATCTTTTTTATAAAATACAAAACTTGTGATACAATTATAATAGTGGTGAGATTATGAATATTGATGAAATATATGAAAAATTTTTTTCTAGAGAATTTATGGAAGATAATAAATCTAAGTTTAATGATATTATTTCTCATATTCAGGGATGCAAAGATGAATTTAAATTACTGACTGAAGGCCCTAACATAGATAAAATAATAAATAGAATGGATAATCCTTCATATAAATTAAACAATGAAATTAAGTTAATTAATTCTGGATTAGAATTAGAATATGATTTTAAAGATTTTTGGAAAATAATTAAAAACTATATACCAACCAGCATAAAAAAAATTTCAGTTCCATTATCAAGAGATACAATCGATGTTAAGTTTTTTAGTAGATTTCCAAATTTAGAAGAAATAGAAATAACTGATTATTTAATGCTTGATAGTGAAGAACTAGAATATATATTTAAAAATACAAACGTTAAAACAATAAAAGTTAAAAGTACATATATGTTAAACCAAATAGCTGGAGTAACATCAACAAATGCAGTAGCTTTTTATAAAGATATTAAAATTATGAATATTGATTCTATATCTAAAACTAGTAATGAAGAATTAGTTAATGTTGATGCTTCTGAAATAAATATGAATCACTTATTAGGAATTATCAAAGAATATCCAAATATTAAAAGAATGGATATTGATATGAAAGACAAAAGGTACTCTATTAAGTTAAATAAAAAAGATGTAGAAATTAAAATAGTAGGTTCCAATTTGGATGATGCTTGTACAATGTTTGATTTATTTAAATCACACGGTTTTAATGTAAAAAAAATAGTAGTTTCAATAGAAAATAAAGATGATAAAATAATTGAATATACAAAGCATGATTATTCAAAATTAGATGCTTTATCAAAAGATACAGAACTAATTATTTCATATGATGGAAGTTTTTTAACTACAAGTTCCTATGAAGAATTTAAGGGCCTTGTTGAAAGTATGAGATGGTATAAAAAAATAATTACAGATTATGATTTATCACCACTTGAAAAACTAACATTTGCATATGATATTATGAAAACTTTTCATTATAATGAAAGTAAGGAGAATACAAAAGATTCGAGAAATCCTCATAGAATAATAGAGACTGGCAATATAGTTTGTGTAGGATATACTTCTATGCTAGATGAAATGTTGAGGGGAATTGATAGTAATTTACAAGTTGGTGAGTTTAGTTGTACATGCTATAAAGATGATGATAAAACATTACTAGGTTATCATTCCAGAAGCATGATTAGAATAGACGATGATAAATATAATATACATGGTATATATGCACTAGATGCTACATGGGATAGTTTTAAGAAAAATGGAAAAGAAGTATTAGACAAAGACTATGATGATTTAAGTTTATATAAGTACTTTATGGTTCCGTTTACTAAATACAAAACTTTTTTTCCACATGATACAATGCCAAAATTCTTTGAAGGAAAACTAGCAAGTTTAAATGATGAATTAACTAGCAAAACTATTGAAGAGAAAATAGAAAAAATGCCTGATGAAGTGAGCCATGAAGAAGGAGAATTATCATTTGAAGAAAAAGACATGTTTGATTCATTTATTACTCAAGGTTTATTAGATGTGTTAGGAACAAATAAAGAAAAACTTAGTAGTTTTAATTCAAGAAGACTAAGTTATAAAGAATTTTTACAACTTATTAGAATTGTTAGACAAGCAGAGGGATATAGTCAAGAATATTTAGAAGATGAAATAGCTAAAATAGGAAGAATTAACAAGAAGTACTTTAATGAAGAACAATTAGAAGAAAGAGAAAAAGATAAAACATTATGATATAATTTTTAAGGATTAGAGGAGAATAAAAGTGTTTCATGTAAAATTACCAAATAATGTAGACAAAATAACTCTTGAGCCAGTTGACTTGAGTTTTTTACTAAGCTTTAATTTTGATAAAGTGAGGTTGTATGGTAATCATGAATTAACTCCTGAAGAAATAGAATATATATATAAACACACAAATATAAAAAGAATAATAACTGATGCTCCAGAAGTTGATTATTTAATAGATTATTCTAAAATTGATAATGAAGATATTTATGTATATAAAGATATAATTGTTACAGGAATCGATTATGAACATGAAAGAAAAAGAAAAGTATCTATTACTACTAATAAATTAAATATAAATGAGGTAATTAAGTTAATTAGATTTATTGGTTTAAAAGGAGTAGAAGAAATAGAAATAAAAAGTAGTATAGGAAAATATATATTTCGTATAGATCAAAATAATATTAGTTTTGATATGCAAGATAATAACATTGATTTATTAAAAGAAATATATAGTAGAATTACTAGCCTTGGATATAAATTTAGTGATATATGTTTTCATATTAATAACAGTATGATTAACGAAAATGGCAAAAGTAAGCATTATTCAGATATTAAAAGTGATACATTAGATAGTATATCTAGTAAATGTAATTTAAATATAATGTATGGTGGAAAGTTTAAATATAATGCCCCATATCAAGAATTTTGTGATTTAAAAGAAACTATTAAGTGGTATAGAGGTATGATAGATGAAAATGCATCACCATTAGAAAAACTTATGTATGCATATGATATTATCAAATCATTTAGATATGAGGAAACAAAAGATAAGAGTAATTCTAGAACTCCACATAAGATAATATCTTCAGGTAAAATAGTTTGCATAGGATACACAACAATTTTAGAAGAAATCTTAAATGGATTAGATGATAATATAATAGCTTCTCAATTTGGTGTAGCATGTTTTGAAAAAGATGATAAAACTTTACGTGGTTATCATGCTAGAACATTAGTAAGAATAGATGATGATAAATATGATGTTCATGGAATATATGTATTAGATCCTACAAATGATTCTTATCATGAAAGTTATAATAGTAGATATAGAGAGTACCATAGTGAAAATTCTTATATGAGTTTCTTAATACCACTTAAAGAATATGAAAGAGTATTTCCTCATGATTCATTTATACGTGGAATAAATAGTGAATTTGATAGGATAAATGATAAGTTTACTAATTTGACTCAATTTAATATGTATAATTATGAAGCAGCAAGTAGAGTTTTTAATAGAGACAAAAAATCTAATACATTAAATCAAGATGGAGCTTATTCAGATAGAATTAGTTTTAATAAATTATTAGAATTAATTAGAAATGTAAGACTCCAAGAAGGATATCCTGTAGAAAATATAGATTCTGAAATATCAAGTATTATAGATATGAATAAGGAAAATTATAGTGATGAAGAAGTTAGTAGGGCAAGATAATATATTTAAGTATAGTGATAGTAATAAAAGATATTATACTCTTGATTACTTTTATAAGCATAAATTTAATTCAAAGGTATTTAAAGTAAGTTTAAATGCTGGTTTTACCTGTCCAAATAAGGATGGAAGAGTTGGAACTGGAGGATGTATATATTGCTCTAAAAGTGGAAGTGGAGAATATGGAGGAGACAAGCAAAAAGATTTGGTGACTCAATTTAATGAAGTTAAAAAAATGATGCTTAAGAAATGGCCTAATGCAAAGTATATTGGTTATTTTCAAGCAAACACCAATACTTATGCACCAGTTAGTGTTTTAAAAGAAAAATATGAAACAATATTAAAACTAAATAATGTAGTTGGTCTAAACATAGCAACAAGAAGTGATGCAATTAGTGATGAGTGTTTAGACTATTTAGAAGAATTAAATAAAAAAACATATTTAACAATTGAATTAGGTCTTCAAACAATACATGAAAGAACTTCAATATTAATTAATAGATGTCATACTCTTGATAATTTTGTTAATATGGTTAATAAATTAAGGAAAAGAAATATAGATGTTGTAGTACATATAATAAATGGTCTTCCATATGAAACGCATGACATGATGATTGATACAGTAAAATATTTGAGTAAGTTAGATATTCAAGGAATTAAGATACATGCTTTATCAATACTAAAAGGTACTAAACTAGAAAGCATGTATAATGAAACACATTTTAAAATAATGAGTAGAAATGAATATATTAATACAGTATGTGATCAACTTGAATATTTAAGAGAAGATATTGTAGTTCATAGAATAACTGGTGACCCAATGGTAAGTGAATTAGTTGAACCAGAATGGTTAATTAAAAAGACAACTATATTAAATGACATTGACAAAGAAATGAGAAGAAGGAACTCTTATCAAGGAATAAAAACAACCTAAACTAATTTAGGTTGTTTTTCTAAGTTTATAATAGGTTCACCAATAACACTTATTACTAGTGAATCGCCAAATAATTCTTTTTGCTCATTTATCCATTTTTCAAAATTCATATTCTTATCATATTTTACACCATGTAATTCAGGATGGATATTTAAAATATGATTGCGTGCAGAATTTCTTAATTCAACAATACCAAGTGTATTAATAAATGGATCTTCAAACATGAACCAAAATAATTCATATACTTCGTTAAAATCATTTGTACAATTAATACCAGTTATAATTGATAATACAGATTCTAAACTGAATTCTTCTTGTAATTGCATAATATTCCTCCTTTATAATATATGTTAAGTGTTACCACTTTATTAATAAAAATAGGACTGTCACCCCCTGATGAACAGTCCGGAAAAAAGAATAAAAAGGGGTTGGCTAGTGTGATACTAGCACCAATTCGCCTAAAAGTGAATTGGTAAGTCTATATACTAATGTAAAAGGGGTATTTTGTCAAGCATTTTTTTAAATTTTTTTTTGATTTTTTTTCTTTCAAAAAAAATTATAATGTGATATAATATGGTAAATTTGTTGGAGGTGAATGTATGAAATTATCAGAAATCAAAGGACTTGGGCCAAAAACATTAGACTATTTAAAAAATATAAATATAAATAATATAGATGATTTAGTTAACTATTATCCATATAGACATGACTTAATCATTTTAAATGATATAAAAGAAGCAGTTGATGGTCAGAATGTTATTATAGAGTGTATAGTAGATTCAGTACCATTAACTAGAAGATTTAGAGCTAATATGACCTCTCTTACTTTTAGAGCAATGTCATCTAAAAAAATGATAGCAGTTGTTATATTTAATAGGGCGTTTTTAAAAACTCATATTAAACCCGGTAGTGTAATAACTGTTATTGGAAAATATGATGCTCTTAAAAATACAGTTATTGCTTCAGATATAAAATTTGAAAAATTAGTTAGTGGATCCATTGAAAGTGTTTATCATTTAACAAGTGGTCTAACATCTAAAGCATTAAAGAAATATATAAATGAAGCATTGCTTACATATGATAATTATGTGGATTATATACCAGATTATTTAAATCAAAAATATGGTTTTATTTCTAAAAAGGATGCTGTTAAAATGATACACAATCCTAAGAATGAAGAAGAAGTAAAAAAATCATTAATTAAACTTAAATATGAAGAATTATTTGAATTCATGTTTAAAATAAATTACATGAAAGAAATAAATAAAGAAAATAAATCAGGATATATTAGAAATATAGATCCAGAAGATATAAATGATTTTATTAGAAGTTTACCATTTGAACTTACTCCTGATCAAGATAAAGCAATTGAAGATATATATAAAGATATGACATCAAGTAAAAGAATGAATAGAATGTTACAAGGAGATGTAGGTTCTGGTAAAACAATTGTATCAGTAATAGCTGCATATATTAATTATTTATCAAAATCTCAAACTGCTTTAATGGCACCAACTGAAGTACTAGCTTATCAACATTATGAAACTATAAGAAACTTATTAGCAAATACATCAGTTAAAGTAGATTTACTTGTTGGTAGTATGAAAAAGAAAGAAAAAGATGAAGTTGTTGAAAAATTAAAAAGTGGTAAAATAGATTTTATTATTGGTACTCATGCTTTAATTAGTGACAATGTTGAGTTTAAAAATCTAAGTTTAGTAATTACTGATGAACAGCATAGATTTGGGGTAAATCAAAGAGCAATATTAAAAAATAAAGGATTACTACCAGATACACTTTATATGTCAGCAACTCCAATACCAAGAACATTTGCATTAACTATTTATGGAGACATGGATATTACAAATATTAAAACTAAACCTAAGGGTAGAAAAGATATAAAAACAATTGTTAGAAGTGAGAAAGAATTAATATCTGTATATGAAATGATGAAAAGTGAAATAGATGCTCATCATCAAGTTTATATAGTTTCTCCATTAATTGAAGATAGTGATGTAGTTGATTTAACAACTGTTAATGAAATTAAAAGAAATATTGAACTATATTTTAAAGGTAATGTTAAGAGTGCTATTATGCATGGAAAGTTATCTAAAAATGATAAAGATAAAATAATGAATGAATTTAAGGAAGGTAAAATAGATATTCTTATATCAACTACTGTTATAGAAGTAGGAATAGATGTTAAAAATGCTACTCTTATGGTTATATATGATGCTGAGAGATTTGGTCTTGCAACATTACACCAGTTACGTGGAAGAGTAGGAAGAAATGAATTTGATTCAACATGTATATTAATCGGTAGTGAAGAAAATGAAAGATTAAAAGTACTATGCGAAAGTAATGATGGATTTTATATCACTGAAAGAGATTATGAGATGCGTGGAGAAGGAGATTTATTTGGTGTAAAACAAAGTGGTGACATGGAATTTAAAGTTGCTAATTTACATCAAGATATGAAAATACTTTTACAAGCAAGAGATGACTCAAAAGAATTTTTAGACGAAAATATAAAGAATAATTTTGAAAATTATAAAGAGTATGCTAAAATAGTAGATGAGATTAGAAATTTGGATTAGAGGGAGAAATTATATGGATTATAAAATCTTTAAGGAAAAATATGAGAATCTACTAGAAAAAGCAAAAGGTTTAACTGATGAAGAAAGTTATAAATTAATGGAAGCTTTTTTGAAAGAAAATAATCTGACTTTAGAAGAATTTAATAAACTTGTATTAAAATGGCTGCAAGAAGACGAACAAATAAATGATGAACTAGATGAAATAGGACTATTTTCTGGTGGATTTTTGTTAAAATGTTTAAAAGAAGATCCTACAATAAATGAAATAGATAAACTTGAAATATACGAAGAGATGACTCAATATCCTGCTTATGAAATAATGACAAAATCAGAATTTGAACAATACCAAAAATATAATTTTTTACCTGAAGCAAGAGAAACATATGAAGAGTATTTAAGTAGGAAAATACAAATGATAAAAGATCGTATTAAAGAAATTAAAGAAGAAAAAGGACTAGGAAGATAGTTAGGAGGAATTTTTATGGGAAGAGCTCATGAAGTAAGAGCTAAAGCAATGGCAGCTACTGCTGCTAAAAAATCAAAATTATATTCAATTTATGCAAAGGAGATTATGAAGGCTGCTAAGTCTAATCCTGACCCTGAAAGCAATGATGTTTTAAGAAGAGTAATTGAAAAAGCTAAAAGGGAACAAGTTCCATCTGATGTTATTAATAGAAATATTGATAAAGCTAAAAAAGGTGAAGTAGAAAACTATGATGTAGTAGAATATGAAGCTTTTGCACAAGGAGGAAGCAATTTAATTGTTAAATGTTTAACAGATAATCCTAATAGAACTATTACATTTGTAAAAACTGTATTTAATAAATGTGGTGCTAAAATAGCAGGTCAAAACTCAGTTAGTTTTATGTATGAACATTTAGGAGCAGTTGGAATTAAAGGACATAATGAAGAAGAAGTTATGGATGCATTAATAAATGCAGGAGTAGATGCAAATGACATTGAAGTAGAAGATGATATGGTAGTTGTATATACTGAAGTTGCAGATTTAAATAATGCTAAAAAAGCATTAGAAGATGCATTTCCAGGAATAACATTTGAAATAGATGAAATATCATATTATCCAAAAGATACTGTTACATTATCACCTGAAGAAAAAGAAAAATTTGAAAGATTACTAGCAATGCTAGATGATTTAGATGATGTAAGTAATGTTTATCATAATGTAGAGTTATAGAAAAAATAACTCTATTTTTTTTTACTTAATTATGTTAGAATTATAATATATGGAGGTGTGATATGAAGATAAGATCAATTAATTCAAATGAATTATGTAATAAAGCAAGATATAATGAAAATATTACTTCACCACACCTACAAATAACTAAAAGTAGTGGAAATTCTGATAAAAAAGATTATGCTTCAATAATGCTTCTTAGTTTAATGGATGAAAGGGGATTATTTGATATTGCATTTAGTAGAGTTGAAGCAGATGACTCTTTAAGTATAGTGAATGAAATATTTAATAATGCTAATTCAGCTAATGATGATGGAATAAGGAGTTTATAAGTATGAATTTTGAAATAGATGATATTATTAAATTTAAAAATGGTAGTTATTTAGTTTTAGATGTAATTAAAAGAAATGATAATACTTATCTTTATCTTATTAATAATGATGAATTTGAAGATGATATATCTATTACTAAGGTTATTAATAAAAATGGATTTATAGAATATTCACATATAGAAAGTGAAGAAGAGTTTAATTATATATTAAATAAATTATTTTTAGATTTTAAAGATGATATAATTTCTATTGCAACAAATGAATAATTTTATTATAATAACTAAGCACTTTTAATTATAAATTAATTGTGTTATAATTCTTAATAGAATTGGAGAGTGGGAGTGGGTTTATGTCAATATTATCAATAGTCACATCATTGATAACATTAGGAGCTAATGCATCTTGGATAACTGGTCCATTGATGGGTATAGTTCTTAAAATAGATGGATGGATTTATGAACTAGTTTCATTGTCATTTAATCTATTCTTATTGATGTGTAGTGTTAACTTTAATTCAATTTCAGGTTTAATAGCACCATTATTAGATAGGATACAAGCGGTTATCTTAGTTTTTGTTGTGTTTAAATTAGGTGTATCTTTAATAACATACTTGCTTAATCCTGAAAAGGCAGCACAAGAGGGAAGTAAAATAATTATTAATGTGTTTATTACTGCTGCATTTCTTATAGGATATAACTTTGTATTTGGTGTGTTTAATGAATTAAACCTACTTATTATGGGAAACCCAACCAATTATCCATATACAACTTTGTCATCAATCGCTGAACTTACTAATGGTGATTCTGATAAAGGTTTAATAATGAGATTTATTTTTGGCGATAGTGAAGAAGTAGAAGATGTTGGAGACTTCTTAGCTTTTGAAACATTATCTATATTTATATATAACTGGGATAATCCAGGAGGACAATCAATTCTTGAAGGTGAAATATGCAAAAATGGCAAATGTGATTTTGCAAGTCTTGATGATGTGTCTGGCAGAATAGGAAAAACTTTAGAATTCCATCCAGGTGGTTTAATAATTGGATTATTCTTAATTTATTCAATAGTTAAATCATCAATTCAAGTTGGAATTCGTATGTTTAAATTAATTATTCTACAAATGCTTGCTCCAATAGCTATAGTTACAATATTGAGTGATGGAATAAAATCAAAAACATTCCAAAATTATGTTCAAAAATATATTTCAGTATTTTTAGAAGCATTTATAAGAATGCTATCAACATTAATAATAACAGTATTTGTATGTCAGTTCTTTGTTAATTCAAATGATTTCTTTGGTAACTTACCAGGAGATAGTGGATGGGTACAATTTTTAATTAAATTATTATTGGTTGCTGCAGGATATCAATTTGCAAGTGAACTTCCTAAATTTATCGATGAAATTATAGGTACACATATTGGTGATGGCGGTAAGAGTAAAGGAATGGAATTCTTAGGTGGATTAATCGGTGCTGGTATTGGAGCTGCTACTGGACTTGTTAGTGGTGTTACATCAGGTATAAGTGGTGGTGCTGGATTGAGCTCTATTGGGAATGGAATTGCTGGAGCTGTTACAGGCGCTGGAGCTGGATTTAAAGGAAATACAATTGCTGAAAAAATGAAGAATCTTAAAGGCTCTAGAGATGCTAACTATGCAAGAGCACAGAATATTGCAGCAAGAGGTGGACTTGGAGCTATGGCTGGTGGAGCTTTAATGAATGCAGTTGGTGTTGGTAGAGGACAAGATAGAGATTTAGCTAAATTAGATAAACAATCAGAAGCATTAGAAGCATATGATGCAGCTTTAAAGCATGCTATTAAAGATGAAAAATTATCTGGCTTTAGTAGTGAATATGTAGCTGGTTATGATCAAGTTAAATTTGGTGAAGATAAAGATGCATATGCATCACAAATGCTAAAATATGATAAAGAATATATTAAAGCGTCAGCAGCTCTTGAGCAAGCTAAAAAAAGCGGTACTGGTGTAGAGGCTGCTACAGTAAGAATGCAAGAAGAAGCTGGAAAGGCTCTTGAACGTGCTAAAAAACACTATGATGATAGAAAAGCAACTGCTGAAACAGCTGAAGGTGGTAAATTTAGAGCTGATATTGAAGCTAAGAAGGCTGCATACGAAAAAGTATCTGGAAAGAATATTACAGCAAAAGATGTTGGAACTCATAGAAAAGATATTTATGCTGAAAAAGCTAAGATTACAAATAGTTCATCTTATGCAAAAACTCATGGTCAAAAGCCACAGGGAAAATAAATTATTATGTAAATATATAGAAAGGAAAAAGGAATATGAATTATTTAATACCTGCTAATAGTAAAAAGGGACAATTGATATTTAACATATTTAGATGGGTTGACTTGGTAATTGCTTTGGTTGGTGCATTATTTACACTTGCATTAATGTTCGCATTGCCTGGTGATGAATTATGGATTCTTGTAATTAAATTGTTACCTCTAGGAGTTGCATTACTGCTTGTATTGCCAATTCCTTATTATCACAATGTACTTGTATTTTTAGAAGAGGTTGTACAATTTCTTTTAAACCCTAGAGTTTATAAATGGAAAGGTTGGTGTGTTAGAGATGGATTCAAAGAGTAAGGCTAAAAGTACTCGTAAATTTGCAGAGGACTGGGTTCCTGTAAGAGCAATCCAAAATGGAGAAATAATATTAGATAATGGAGTTAGGGTTACTGGTGTTAAAGTTAGGCCTAGAAATATATTTATTCTTGATTATGATAGTCAAAATAATGCAATATTTAACTTAAGAAACTTCTATAATACACTTGATTATCCATTCTGGTTAATTGTGTCAGATAGACCAGTAGATATTAATGTATATCTAGCACAACTTAAGTTACTTTATAATTCTGTTCAAGTACAATCTATTAGAAAGTTAATAAAAGAAGATATAGATAAAGCTAATTTATTTATGAGTAAAGATGTTAATGTAACAGATACTGAATATTTTATTCTATTTAGAGAAAAGAGACCTGAGATAATACAAAAGAGAATACAAAATATGATTTCAGGTTTGGCAGGGGCAGGACTTCAATCATCACAAACAAGCAATGATGATTTAAGAATTCTACTTGATGGATTTATGAATGGTGGGGATACCACTACTTTTGGGACGGTGATGAGTAATCTATGAGTATAAGTTTTAAAAGTCAAATAGCTCCAAAGGGGTTAGAATTTAAGCCTTCAGAAATAATAATAAGTGATAAATATTGTGCTATATTATCAATAATTAGTTATCCAAAGTCAATTAGTGAAGGATATTTAGCAAATATTACACAATTGTCTGGAGTAAAAGTATGTATTAAACATATTCCAATTGCATTTTCAGTTTTATCTAAAATGTTAAATAAAGAGATAGCTGATATGAAAGCAAAATATGCTGATGAAAATGATAGAACAATACAAGAAAGAATTCGTCAAGATTATGAAAGTATTGAAGAATTTATTTCAATGTTAACTGCTACTCAAGCAAGAATATTTGATTTTCAAATGCATTTATTGATATCAGCAGATTCTCATGAAGAATTAGAAAACAAAAAAGTTCAAGTTAAGAACTATTTAGATGCTATGGGAATGAAAGGACTTGTTTTAAGGTTTGAACAACAAAAAATCTTAGAAAGTATGCTTCCTATATTTGAAAAAAATGATATTGAAGATAGACTTGGTACACCAATACCATCAGTTACAATGGCTGCTATGTATCCATTTGTATTTGATAGTATTAAGGATCCAGGACTTTCTTGTTTACTTGGAGTTGATTATTCAGGTGGTGTAATCTTATTTAATCAATTCTTATATCAAACTAAAAAAGAATTTAATAGAAATAATGCCAACATGATTATTCTTGGTACATCTGGTTCAGGTAAATCTACTTCAGCTAAAATATTATTAAGAAGTAATATTAGAAATGGTCATAAAATAGTTGCTATTGACCCTGAAGGTGAACTTGAAGAAATGACTAGGTTATATGGAGGAGATTTCATTGACTTAGGTCGTGGTGGAGAATTTGGTATGATAAATCCACTTGAAGTTGTACTTGATGCAGATGAAGAAGAAATGAAAGAAGGTATGGGTTATGCAATTCTTACTCGTACTCTTCAAACACTAAAAGCATTTATGAAATATTATAGTCCTGATATTGAAGAAGATGTTCTAACACTATTTAGTGAAATGGTTCAAGAAACATATAAGAGATATAAAATAGATTATAATACTGATTTTTCTAAAATACTTGCTCATGATTATCCAACATTTGATGATGTTTATGCTACTATTAAAGGTAAACTATTTGCTATGACAGAGCATACACATGAAAGAGATATCATGGAAAGATTAGAACTTAAGGTTCGACCTCTAACTAATGAACTTAGATATTATTTCACTGGAAAAACTACTATAGATACAGATGCTGACTTTATAGTATTCAATATTCGTGAAATAATGAATGCAGATAATAATATTAGAAATGCATTATTCTTTAATATCTTAAAGTATGCATGGGGACTTACATTAGATAGAGATATAAATACAATATTATATGTAGATGAAGCCCATATGTTACTTGCAGATCAAAATAACTTAGGAGCTGAATTCCTAGCACGTATTCAAAGACGTAGTCGTAAGTATAATACTGGTACTATAATTATTACACAACAACCAACAGACTTTGCTGCACCTAATGTACTTATTCATGGTAAAGCAATATTTGATAATGCTTCTTATTATTTAGTAATGGGACTTAAAAAACAAGCTGTTGATGACTTGTCTAAGTTAATTGATTTAAATGATCAAGAAAGAGATTCTATAAAGAGATATAGTCAAGGACAAGCACTATTTGTTTGTGGAAATAGAAGAATGCGTATAAATGTAATAGCGACTCAACAAGAGTTAGAATCATTTGGTTCTGGTGGAGGATTCTAATTAAAGAATCCTTCTTTTTCTTAAAGGATGTGAAGTATGTACGATAATAATGGAAATGAATTAAGTCAGGAAGAAATAAATAGAATGCAAAATGAAGCTAGATTAAAATCCGGTCTAAGGAAAATGGCTGGAGATTTTTCTCGTGGTTTTAGAGATGGAGCTGGCTTAAATAAAAAAGACGTCGATAATATTAAAGATCGTAAGGGAAAAAATGAAGGGTTAGGTAGACCAAAAGATGAAGATGAAGACAGTAAAAATGAAAAAACTAAAGATAAATCTTCCCTTGAAGAAAAAGAAGGATTAGAAAAAAAAGATAAAAAAGATGAAAAAGACTCTAAAGATAGTAAAGGTGACAATAAAAAAGATAAAAAGGATAAGAAGAGTTTAACAGATAAAAAAGAAGGATTCTTAAAGAGTAAATGGAGTAAACTTTTATTGAAAGTTAAGATTGCTTTAATAGCTGCGGGTGCTTTTTTTGTAGTAGCAATAATTGTAATAATATCTTCAGCAATTATGATTGCTATTGATGCTTTTAAAAACGCAATAACAAACTTTTTTGGTATATCTGATAAGTCTACTGAAGTAGATGGAAAAGAGATAGATGGATTATATTCTGATAAATATTTATATGATGATCAAGGAAATCCTTTAAATGCTGAAGACTTGGTAATTAATTTAAAGTCAACAGATAAATGTGGTGGTACAAATATAATTTCAAGAGTTTGGAATAATGCTGGAGATGCTATTACGAACTTTTTAGGAATAGAAGGAATGTCAGTATGTAAATTTATGCGTGAAATAAAAAGACAAACAGATGGTACTGATTTAGATAGAAGCTTAATAATAAGTACGATATTTTATGGATATGCAACGCAAGCATCTAATTCTCAATATAATAACGCTAGTGATGTTCCCGATGATAAGATAGATGCAACTAATCAATATGAAATATTAGAGGCAGTATTAAAAGATACTAAAAATGGTTTAACTAAAAGTGATTTTGATGACATAATCAAATATATGAAAGCTGGTTCTAGTTATTCAAGATATTACTATACATGGGAAATAGATGATTCTGAAGATGGAAAATTAGTTGGTAAATGTGAAAAGCATGATGTTGAATCAGGGCAGTATAGTCTTGATAAATGGAAAGTATTTATGAGATTTGGAAGCCATGCAGCTGATAAATTTGATGAAGCTAATATGCTTTCATATGCTTATAATAGTTCAGATGAAGAGTGTGTTGGTCAGTTTACCGAAGATGAATTAAAAGAAAGAATTGAAAATAGTCTTAGTGAAGGTGAAACTGCAGATATAAGTTTAGATAGTAGCGTAACAAATGCTATTAATGAGCTTAAAGATACTGATGGAGGATTAATGTCAGCATTTTATCAACATGCTGAAATAAATACTAAAACAAAAGATGTATTTACATCGTATGGAGATGTTACTTTCGATTATAAAAATGGATTTGCATACACTCATTTTCCTGGATATCAAAAAGCAGACAATGACCCTAAAATTAATCAATCATATGATGATATATTTACACCAAAATATGTTGAAACTACTATTCAAGAAATAATATCTAAGAAAAAAGATTTAAACTCAGTATTATTATTTGAAGATCCGGATTCTCCAGATGATTTTATTACTAATAGAGGAAGTAGTGTAAATGGTGGAAGATGTGGAGATTATATATCATCAAGTTATGATGAAATGCAAGTTAGATTAACTGATTGTCATGGAAAAGAAATGAAAACTGTTTCTTTTGAAGACTATATAATAGGTGTTGCTAATGGAGAAGTTAGTAATACTGGAGATAATTATGTATTATCTCAAATGTTAGCTGCTATTAGTTATGCTTTAAAAAGACATAATAATTATACAAAAGGTTCTCTAATTACAATGAGAAGTGGAACTTGTGATCAAGTTTATTGTTCAATGATGGAAGGATGTTATCCTGTAGCTAATCCAGATGTTTGTGAGCATTGTTCATCATATTACATAGGTGGAAGTAAAAAATATCCACAATTGTATTCTAAATACCAAGCATATTATGAACAAGCAATAGCATACTTAGTTGTATCAAATGGTATGCCACATAATGCACATTATACAAGTACAAATCAAAATAGATGGAAAGAAAAGTCCAACCAAGGTATGGTTTTTACTCAAATAATTCAAGAAGAATATCAAGATGAAGGTGCTGAAGTAATTAAATGTTCTGATTTAAATAGTTCAGTTGAAACACCTGAAGTGGCAGGAGAAGAAGAAAAAGTTGGAAATGTTAAAACTGATGAATACCCAAATGTTTCTGGAGACTTAGGAAATTTTTATGGATTTGCATATAAAGAAATAGGTAACGATAATCGTATTGAAATTAATCCAGATTGGGTAAATGCAAATCTAACTACAATAAAACCAACATGCTCAGATACAACATTTGCTAATATGGAATTTACTGTTCATAAAAAAGCTGTTGATGCTTATCAAAAAGCGTTTGATGGAGTATGTAAACTAATTACTGAAGGAGTTACAATAAGTAATGGTGATACTTGTAAATATACAGTAAATGATTTAAAAGATGGTGGAACATTCATAGCAAGAAAAACAACAAGTGAAGTAATTGATATCCATTCATATGGTATTGCACAAGATTGGAATTATAGTCAAAAATATACAATTAATGGAAAAGAATTTTCACCATATAATACAAGAGAATTGTCAGATTATCTTGATTTTGTTAATGAAATAGGTGGAGAAGAGAATTGTCAAAATATTAACTATATTTTATGGTTAAAAGCATATAAAGATGCAGGATTTGAATGGGGTGGAAATTTTGGAAGAAATGGAAATAGTGGAGAATATGACGGAAAACTATTTTACATTAAATATGAGTAATAAGGAGGAATAGTAATGCACTTTAAAGATAAAAAAGTAACATTTATATTATTAGGAAGTATATTTGGTTTATTATTAATCATTACTATTCCAATTATAATTATTTCTAATAATAAATCTGATAAGGAAGCATTTCCAGAGTTTGAAAAAATAGAAATAACTGAAACTTCTATCGAAGATGTTACAAGTGAATCCTATAAAAATATCAAAGAGAGATTAGAAAGTGATCCTTATTTTGCAAGAGAAGCAATGATAACAAATTATAGTAGTAATAATTATACAGGTTCTGATTTAGGAAAAATGATATGGAATTTTATATTTTCATATTCACTTAAAAATAGAAAATATATGTCTTCCTATGATGAAGATGATGGTATATTTTGTATGAACTCAAGGTATATAATAGATGCATTTAAAGAATTATATGATGCTAATATTTCAAAAGAGATTGATAATTTTCGTGGATATGATGAATATATAATTACCAGAGGAAATAAATATTGTTTTAATTTTAAAAATGTTGCAAAAGATTATAATAATAATTTACTTGTGGGAGTAGATGCAATAAATGTTGTAGATAGTGTAGTTACTGTTAATTTATACTTATATGAGTTTTATACTATGCATACTCCTAGTGAACTAAGTTATATAAATTTAGTAAAAAGTAATATTAGTAATTCTAATTTTAATAATGCAAATAATATTGTAAAAAATAATCTTAATGGAAAAGTTACACATAAACAATTACATTTTAATATTTTGAATAATGGTAAACATTTTAAATATCAAATTTTAGAAAGTAAAATATTAGATTACTAGTGAAAAATTAAAAATAATATTGTATAATATGATTGATTGGGGTGAAATGCATGAAATTGAAATTTAGAGCTGAAGCAAAAGATTTGGTTATTTTTGCAATCTTCTGTTTAGTTTTATTATATTTTGTTGCAATTGCTGTTATTAATTTGAATAGTTTTGCTATGGAAGGTGTATTTAGAGGATTAAATCCATTTCCTGCTTTTGGAAGTGAATTTATAATCCCTACAATAGTTTTCTATATAGTAGCATTACTAGCATTAATGTTAGCTTGTTCTTCATATTTCTTTGAAAGAGAAGAAGGATTTGGTATAACTACTGAAAAGAAAAGTAAAAATGATGGTTATTCTAAATTAATGACAGAAAGGGAAATGAAAAAAGATTATGGTATCAAAAAGATTCACTTAAAAGATGATTCTTATGATGCTGGTGGTTTCCCTGTAATTAATAATGGTACTGATGCGTGGGTAGATGATAGTGGACAACCTCACTCACTTATTATGGGTGCTTCTGGTTCAGGTAAAACTCAAGCATTCATGTTTCCACTAATTAGAATTTTAGGGCGTCATGGTGAAAGTATGATTGTTACTGACCCAAAAGGTGAATTATATGAAAACTGTGGAGCACTACTAAAAGAAAAAGGTTATAAAATAATATTAATAAATTTCCGTGATCCTAAAGAAGGAGCTGCATGGAATCCATTTAGTTATCCATATAGAATATATAAGGAAGGTAATGTAGATAAAGCTAATGAACTTTTACAAGACTTAGCTAGTAATATTTTGATTGATCCAAATAATAAAGCAGAGCCATTCTGGGAGCAAACAGCATCTAACTTCTTTACTGGTTTATCTCTTGGATTATTTGATGATGCTACTGAAGAAGAAATTAATATTAATAGTATAAATATGATGGCTGAAGTAGGTGAAGATAGATTTGGTTCTTCAAACTACATAAAAGAATATTTTAGAAGTAAAGGAGAATTATCTCCAGCATATATTGCCGCTGCATCTTGTATTAATGCACCAAATGAAACACGTGGTGGTATCATGTCTACATTTAGAACAAAAACAAGAATTTTCTCATCACAGGAAGCACTTTCAGAAATGCTTTCATATAGTGATTTTGATATTAGAGATATTGGTAAAGAAAAAACAGCAGTTTTCTTAAAAGTACATGATGAAAAAACTACTTACCATGCTCTTGCTACAATTTTTGTAAAGCAAGCATATGAAGCATTAATCGCAGTTGCTCAAACTTGTCCAGGATTAAAGTTACCATATAGAACAAACTTTATTCTTGATGAATTTGCTAATATGCCAGCACTTAAAGATGTTGAAACAATGATTACAGCATCTCGTTCAAGAAATATTAGATTTAGTTTCGTTATTCAAAACTTTTCACAATTAAATAAAGTGTACGGAAAAGATGTTGCTGAAACTATTAAAGGTAACTGTGGAAACTTCGTATATTTAATGAGTACTGAGCTTGCAGCACTTGAAGAAATTAGTAAATTATTAGGTGATCAAAAGCCGCCTAAAACTAAAAAAGATGAACCAGCTCCTCCAATTAGACCTTTGTTTACAGTAAGTGATTTACAAGCTCTAAAAGAAGGAGAAGTTATCATTAATAGATTTAGAAGTATGCCTTTTAAAACTAAATTAACATATGACTATAAAATTGATTGGGGTAAAAAGTATGAAATAATGCAATATACAGAAAGACCTCATCATGATGTTAAAGTATTTGATTTAAAAGGTTTTGTTACTAAATTAAAAGGAGAACAATCATCACCAATGCCTGGTATGGCTGGAATGGGTGGTTTTAATTCACCAATGGGTGGTGGAATGATGCCTGGCATGGGAGGAATGGGAGCACCATTTATTCCTGGAACATTAAATCCAACTGGGCAAAGAGGAATGATGCCTGCTAGTCTTGATGAGTATGTTAAAAAGCTTGATGAAAAGATTGCTGAACTTGAAAAAGAAGAAGCGGAGGAAAAGGCAAGACTAGAAAAAGAAAAGAAAGAAAAAGAAACAGAAATAAAAGAAGTAGCAAAAGAAGTAAAAGAAAAAACAAACGAAGAAATTCAAAATGAAATTAATGACATTTTCGACCATAAAGTTGAAGAAGTTAAAAAAGAAGTTAAAGAAGACGTTAAGAAAGATGTTGTCAGCGATATTACTGAAATATTAGATCATAATGTAGAAAATAATGAGGAAGTTGTTATGCCAACAAAACCAAAAATAACTGAAGATCAAAAACCAACTTATGAAGAATTAGAAAAACCAAAAGTAAATATTGATGTAGATAGTGTTGTTGTAAATAATAACAATCATAGTGAAGACTTCTTTGATGATTTCTTTGGAAGTGAAGGTGAATAGTTAACTATTCACCTTTTTTTCATATATTATAATGGTGATAATATATGAAAATAATTGATGTAGGAAATAAGTATACTTATCTAGAGGGACATATTAATGGTAGTGTTAACATACCTTATGATGAACTTATTAGTAACTATAGAAAATATTTAAATAAAGAAGAGAATTATTATTTATATTGTAAAAGTGGAAAACTGAGTAAAAGAGCTGCTATGATATTATCTTCAATTGGATATAAAGTGTTTGTCTTGAAAATTTGATATAAAAATATTATAATTATGACATGCATATAGTAATAGAATTTTTACAAAGCATTATAAATTTTATAGAAGGCTCTGGAACATTTGGAGTTGTTTTTGCTTGTGGTCTTATTACTATAGAATCTATAATACCAGTTTTGCCTTTAGTAGCATTTATCACAATTAATTTTTTAGTACTAGGTAAAATATTGGGCTTCTTTATATCATGGATATTTACAATTATAGGTTGTATTATGTCTTATTTAATATTTAAGAATGGTTTTGGTAATAAGTTTGACAATTTAACAGAAAATAAACAATTATTAAAAAAATATAAACATATGTTTAAAGATATATCAACAGGGAAATTATTACTTATTATTGCTATGCCATTTACACCAGCATTTATGGTAAACATCGCAGCGGGATTAGTAAAAATGGATTTTAAAAAATATTTAATAGCATTAATATTTGGAAAGATAGCTATGGTATATTTTTGGGGATTTATAGGATCATCTTTTATTGATAGTATAAAAAACCCAATAATATTAGTAAAAATTATTATAATAATGCTTTTAACTTATTTAATATATGTAGTATTAAATAAAATATTTAAACTTAATTAGGTGAACTATGATAAATATATATAGGAAATGTGAAAAATCTATAGATAACATTTATGGAATAAAAAAAATAGAAAGTTTAGATGAAATAGATAGGCCATTTTTATTTTGTATTTCTCCTAAAGAAGATGATAATTCAACATTTGGTATCATAAAAGAAGGAGCACGTGCTTGTAGAGTAAGAACAACAGATGAATTATCAGGTGGTTTTAAAATAGATGAAATGGGTGCTTTATTTCTTGGATTTAGAGAAGAAAATGATGGAGTATTTGTTGACTTAGTTAATGATTTTTTATATCCTTTACTTACAAGAATTAAAGATATTAATAGTATTAAAAAAAATGCTAGAAAAATGAATTTCTTTGTATATTGTAATGGGATAAATATCTATAAACAAATTGAAAGAAGATTATATGATTTGTTAAAACAAGATGGATATTTAGAAGAACAAATAGTTGAAATTATATCTCAAATATCTCTTGTTTCTATAGCACCAAATTCTGATATAAATAATATCATTGCAGCAAAAGTAGCTTTTAAAGATGTTTGTGATAGAGATGTATATGACTATACTTCAAAAGTTGCAGAAAAAAGATTAAATCGTGATGGTAGAATGTCTACAATTGGTGGGGTAAATAATGGTGCTATTTATGCATACTATGGAACTGGAGAACATGAATTAAAATCATATTTAAAAGATGAAAATATGGTTAAAAGTTCACTATGTGCAATTACAAGTAAATTTTTAGAAAATTCAATTCAAAATGAAACAACTTTTGAATTAATACCAATATCAAAAGAATTTATAATTCCAATCATTTTAAAAAATAATGGTGAATTTGAAGATGTAGGAGTACAATTAAGTAAATTAGATAGTACTTTACAATATGGAAATGTAAGTAAATATTCAAAAGAAGAAAGTGATAGGTTATTAGTTTTTGAAAAATCTTTAAAATCTGATATACATAGACTTTAAAATAAAAATGAATTATAATTAATTAGGTGATAATATGAATTATGTAATAATAGGATTGTTAGTTTTAATAATCATTTTACTTATTATTTTATTAGTTAGAAAAAATGATTATAGTGAAATATCTGATAAGCAAAATAGAACTGAAATAAATATTATAAAAGAAATAGGTAATTTTAAGCATGAGTTTTCTAGTGATATGAATAAAGATTTTAATGCATTAAATGATAGAATAGAAAGAAAACTAAATTTAATGAATCAAAAAGTAAATGAAAAACTAGAAGATGGTTTTGATAAAACAAATAAAACTTTCAATGAAGTAATGGCAAGATTAACAAGAATAGATGAAGCTCAAAAAAAGATAGATGGTCTTGGAAGTGAAATTGTATCACTTGAAAGTATACTTACTGATAAAAAGAGTAGAGGTATATTTGGTGAGGTAAATTTATATCATATATTATCTTCAATATTTGGAGAAAAGAATGATAAAATATATCAAACTCAATATAAATTATCCAATGATACACTAGCAGATGCTATAGTATTTGGACCTGAACCACTAGGTACAATATGTATTGATTCTAAGTTTCCACTTGAAAACTATAGAAGACTAGTTGAGAAGGGTATTTCTGCAAGCGAAAGAGAACTTAGAAGTAAATCTTTTGAAAGTGATGTTAAAAAGCATATAGATGCTATTGCAGATAAATATATAATAAATGGAGAAACAACAGATCAGGCAATAATGTTTTTACCAGCAGAAGCAATATTTGCCGAAATAAATGCTTATCATACAAATATAATTAAATATGCAGCAAGTAAAAAAGTATGGATAACTTCCCCTACAACATTAATGAGTTTACTTACAATTATTCAATCTGTCTTAATGGGACTTGAAAGGGATAAATATACATCTGTTATACATGAAGAACTAAATAAACTAGGAATTGAATTTGGACGTTATAGAGAAAGATGGGATAAATTATCTAGAAGTATTCAAACTGTAAGTAATGATGTAGAAAATATTCATAAAACTACAGAAAAAATTACAAAGAGGTTTGATTCAATTAATAATGTTAAAATGGAAGATGATAATATAAATTTAATTGAAGAATAAAAGGACATTTTAAATGTCCTTTCTTTTTAAAGTCAATGAATTTTTTCCACATAAAGTATTAATATAATTCATATCCATTTGTGATAGCATTCTAATATCTTTATCAAAGCCATACTCTTGTAAGCATTCTTTTAAAGTATCAAAAACATGATATCTACATCCTAAGACACTTTGAGAAGTTGTTAACATCATTTTGCTATGATCAACAGTACGAGCAAATTCTTTTAAAATATCTTTGTTTAATCCCTTGTTTCTAAAATACTGGTTTGCTTCAGAATATTCGAGTAATGTTACAGGTAAGGTTTGCTCATCAAATACATTTAAACAATTTTCATGATATATAACATCTGAAAGAATTGTATAAGTTCCTTTATTATTTTTAGCTACGCATAATAAATATCTAATGCTATCTCCTCTTGTAAATGCACAATCTACATCTATGTATTGCAATCCCATAATCATATAAAAACTTTTACCAGTAACATATTTATTGATAGACTTATCAAAATAATTGTCATTAATAAATTTTATCATTTCTTCTTTATTTAAATTTAAATAAAATCTATTATCTAGATTAATATCATCAATATATTCATGTTCCCATCTCTTTATTGTACTTTCATCTATCATAATTCCCTCTAATGGATGAATATTTTATCATATTATTAGTAAATTTTCAATATTATTAAATATGATTAAAAAAATTATATTCTTCATTTCAGGAATAATTATATGTGCATATTCATTAATGTTTATAATTATATATTTAAATTTATTAAAAATGAATTATTCTATAGTAGACTATTTAAAACATATATTTACAAGTATAGAATGCTTAATTATTTTTATAGGTGTACTATTAATATATTTATCTTTTAAAAAGAAAAAATAAATTAGTATATTTTTTGAACATTTACAAATAATATTGTTAGGAGGAATATATGAAAAAAATATTTACATTTTTGCTTGTGATAGTATTATTTGGTTGCAATTTAACAAATACACCTAGTAATAAGGTAAGTGAGTATTTAGATAATTTTAATCAATTATCAGATGACGTTATTTTAGATGTTGAGTCAAAAGTATCAAGTGAAAATTTATCTAATGCTAATAAGGATTTATATAAAAAGGTACTATCAAGAGTATATCAAGATATGAAATATGAAATTAAAGATGAGAGTATTAATGGAGATAAAGCAATTGTTACAGTTAAAATAACTGTATATGACTTATATAAGTCAAAGAAAGATTCAGAAGTTTATATGAATGAGAATACAAATGAATTTTATAAAGTCGATAATACGTTTGATAGTAATTTATATGATGAATACAGACTAAATAAAATGTTAAATCAAAGTGAAACAGTAGATTATGAAATTACATTTAATTTAAACAAAAAGAATGGAGAATGGATATTAGATACACCAGATAGAGTAATGTTAGAAAAATTAAATGGATTATATAATTATAATAATGATTAAAAGTTCTTTTAAAAAAGAACTTTTTAATTTATAATTATGATAGGTGATAGTATGAAAAAATACATAAAGTATTTAATAATATTAATTTTAATAATGCCTATTTTTATTTATGCAGATACTTATAATGATGCAGAAAATATTGCGAGAGGAATATTTAATAAAGAAGAATACGTAAATACTTGGAATAGATACTTAAAA
>CAMKNB010000011.1 GCA_946414095.1 uncultured Mycoplasmatota bacterium | reverse complement strand
TATCAAATGAAGCAAAAGTAACAACACCAGGAGTTGGAGGAGATGCACCAGAAGAAGAAAGTGAAGAAATAGTAAATCCTAAAACTGGAGATGAAAGAAGTATGATACTTGTTGTTATATTAATAATAAGTTTATCTGTTTTATATTATTTTAATACTAAGAAACAATTTGAATTATAAGTGTCATAAGACACTTTTTAATTGAAATAAAATAGTTAATGTTATAAAATACTTTTAAGGGTGGTTATATGCATATTATGTTACAACAATTAGATATTACGTTAAATCAATGCTATAGTTCATACTATGATAATATGCATGAAAAATATAGTCGCAATCATTTAGACCAATTATATAAAAAAATTCAAAATAGATGTGATCAACTTGAAAGATTAAAAATTCTATTAAATGAAGATTTAAGTGATGAAGATTTTTATAGAGTTGCTAAAGATACATATTATTTTACTTTTAGAAAACAAAGATTTTTTAAAACAAATGTTATATTAAATACTGGATATGATAACTTAATGATTCAAGTTAGAACTAATAGTAATTATGAATTTGATATTAATAGATGTTATACAATAGAAGAAATAGAAGATATATTTAGAAATGAAAGTATTTTATATGAAGGTGTATTTATAAGTGAGGATAATGAAATAAGCGATAAATCTAACTTTATTGAATGTAGTGACGAAGAGTTTTCAGAGTATTATATAAGATTTAAAAATTTAGAAAATATAATTTCGAAGAAAAATATTGATGATGTAAGAAAAGAACTTACAAAAGATAGAATTATGAAAGATTATAAGTATTTACTTAAATTAACAGAAACTGAATTAGGATATTTATCTAGAAAGTATGATGAAGAAATAAAACTTGAATTATAAATTGACAAATGTAAGTAATTTATGCTAAAATTCGATTGTAAATGTGAAGGAATATTAATGAGTCTCTTATTATAGAAAGTTTGGGATGATGGAAACCAAATATAATATTTATTAATTCCTACCTTCTTATACAGGCGTTTGCCCGGTTAAAACCGTTATATTAAATAAGTTAAATAAAGGATGGTACCGTCTATATGACTCCTTGTGTACTATTCTTTTTTATTTTTGGAGAGTGATATTATGAAAAATGAAAAAATAACTTTAAGAAGTGATGATTTTGCATCTTGGTATACTGATGTTGTAAAAGCTGCTAGACTTGCTGATTATTCAAGTGTTAAAGGGTGTACAGTTTTTGAACCAAATGGTTATGCATTATGGGAAAAAATGCAAAGTGAACTTGATAAATTATTTAAAAAAAGTGGTCATGTAAATGTTTATATGCCAGTGTTTATTCCTGAGGGATTACTAAAAAAAGAAGGAGAATTAATTAATGGATTTGCTCCAGAATGTGCTTGGGTTACTGAAGGTGGAAGTAATACTCTTGAAGAAAAACTTGCATTTAGGCCAACAAGTGAAACATTATTTAGTGATTACTACAGCAAGACAGTAAAAACATATAGAGATTTACCAAAATTATATAATCAATGGTGTAATGTAGTAAGATGGGAAAAAGAAACAAGACCATTTTTAAGAAGTCGTGAATTTTTATGGCAAGAAGGTCATACGGTACATGCCAGTGAAGAAGAAGCTAAAAGAGAAACTGATAATATGTTAGAAACATATAAAACATTTTTTGAAGAGTATTTAGCTATTCCAGTTGTAACTGGAAGAAAAACTGAAAAAGAAAAGTTTGCTGGAGCAGAATATACATTGACAGTAGAGGCTTTAATGCAAAATGGAGTTAGTTTACAATCTGCGACTAGTCACTATTTTGGGCAAAAGTTTTCTCGTGCATATGATATAAAATTTGTAAATAAAAATAATGAATACGAATATTGTTATCAAACTTCTTGGGGAAGTACTACTAGAATGATAGGTGCATTAATTATGGTACATTCTGATGATTTAGGACTCGTTCTTCCTCCAAAAATAGCTCCAAAACAAGTATGTATAATTCCTATTAAAAATGATGAAAAGCTAATTAGTATTTGTGAACATATTAAGGAAAGTTTAGATTCTAAAGATATAGTTTCATATATTGATTACAGTGATAAATCTGCTGGATTTAAATTTGCAGAAGCAGAAGTTAATGGAATACCACTAAGAATAGAAGTTGGTCCAAGAGATTTAGAACAAAATAGAGTAACCGTTGTTAGACGTGATACTTTAGAAAAAGAAATAGTTAACTTAAATGATATAACTAACGTAGTTATGCAAAAGTTAGAAAAAATGCAAAATGAAATGTTTGAAAAAGCAAAAAAGAATTTAGAAGAAAAAACATATGATGCTAAGAATATTGAAGAAGTTAAAGAGATAATGGATAATCATCCAGGATTTGTAAATGCATATTGGTGTGGCAATGAAGAATGCGAACTTAAGATGAAAGAAATTAGAGGTACTAAGTCTAGATGTATAGTTGAGTCAGATGATTATAAAGAAGAAAAATGTGTTGTATGTGGCAAAGATGCAAAACATAAAGTAGTATGGGGAATTCAATATTAATGAAAAAAACAATCTATACAATAGTTTTATTAGTAAATGTTTTTTGGGCAATTTTTCTATTAGTTATTTCATATAAAGAATATAATTCTTATACTAAATATGTAATTGAAGAAAATGCATTTTATTCTAGAGTTAATAATTATAATAAAACAGAATTAAATGTATCTTATAATTTAGATGATAAAGGTACAAAAACTTATACATATAAAGTCGACGATACTATATTTGAACTACCTATAAAAGAAATATTAAAATATGAAAATAAGCCTATAGAATCAGTAAGAGAAAATGGTTATTATGTAAGTTATGATGTTAATAATCCTAGTAATGCTATTATTTCATTATTTTTAGATTCTAAGAATACTTCAAAAACAATTTTAGCAATTTGTGAATTAGTGTTTTTGCCAAGCATATTTTTAACAATCGTATTAGTTTTATTAAAATATAGAAAAAAGTTAATTGGTTGACAAAAAAAATAACTTATGTTATTATTTAATGCAAGTGAGGAGATATAAACAATTGTGAGCTATCTCGGGGCAAAACCTACACGGACTTTTATAAGTACGGAGTCGCTAATAAAATGACTCTGTACTTTTTTTGTTCTTTTAATATAGAGCCATTTGAAAAAGAAAGGAGGTTATACTATATGGTAGACTTAAATAGTGAAGAAGTTATCAAATATCTGCAAGAATATGATGAAAAAATACAAAAAATTAAAAGTTTACTTGAAAGATTAGGTTATCCTAAAACATATGGAATGAATTTATATGCTGAGTGGATTAATGATATTATGAATTATTTAAAACTCGTCAAATCTAGAAGTCAAATTATGGAATGTAAAGATTATTTACTTCTAATGAAAGATGGAATGTCTACTTATTATCATGATCTTGTTAGAGAAGGTATGTGGATGGGAATTAGACCATTTCATGCTAATATTGAGGAAATGATTGAAGGTATTGATTACAGTAAAGCTGATATTGAATTATTATCTAAGGTCTATGGTAATATTGACTATAGTATTGACTATGCTGAAAATGCATTTCTTTTAGCGGCTTATATGCTTGGAATAAAGAAAGAAGAGAGTATAGAAAATATACATATGCCAATGATAAGAAGACTTGATAGTCTTCCAAAAGAATCAATAGATTATTTTAGATATTAATATTCTCCTTTTATGATACAATTAGTTATAGTAAAGGAGTGTGATATTAATGCCAATTATAGAAGTTAAAAAGTTATCAAAAACGTTTAAAGTAAAATTAAAAGAAAAAGGATTTAAAGGTAGTTTAAAATCAATTTTTAAGCCAAAATATAAAACTATTAAAGCTGTTAAAGGTATTAGTTTTGAAGTAGAAAAAGGAGAAATGATTGCTTTTATAGGGCCAAATGGTGCTGGTAAAAGTACAACTATCAAAATGCTTACTGGTATTTTATACCCTCAAACAGGTGACATTAAGGTAATTGGATTAGATCCAAGGAAAGATAGAAAAAAACTTGCATATGAAATAGGTACTGTTTTTGGACAAAAAGAACAACTTTGGACTCATTTAACTCCTTATGATAATTTTAAATTTTTTGGAGCAATATATGATATTCCTGAGTCAAGAGTAGAAAAAAAGATTGAAGAATTAAATGAACTTTTTGAATTATCTGAATTTATCAATACACCAGTTAGAAATTTAAGTTTAGGTCAAAGAATTAGATGTGAAATAGTTGCATCATTAATACATGAACCTAAAGTATTATTTTTAGATGAACCAACAATAGGATTAGATCCAGTTGTAAAAGAAAATATTCGTTCATTGATTAAACGAATGAATAAAGAATATAAAACTACTATATTTTTAACAAGCCATGATGTAGGCGATATAGAAAAATTATGTAAAAGAGTTATTATTATAAATAATGGAAGTGTTGTTCTTGATGATACTATGGAGAATTTAAAATATCATTATCTAAATAAAAAAATTGTGGATGCCAAAATGAAAGAAAAAGTAAATTTAGATAATGAAGAGGGAATAACTATATTAAAAGATAAGGGATATAATTTAAAAATAGAAGTTGATACATTAAAACGTAGTGTAAGTGATGCTATTAAGCTATTAAATCCTGATAACATAATTGATATTAATATATCAAATGTACCACTTGAAGATATTATTAGTGATATATATAAAAAAGAGGATAAATAATGAAAAAATACTTTTTTATATTTAAATCAGAATTAATGACTAATATGCAATATGTTTTTAATATATTAACTGGTTTTATAGCATATTTTTTGTTAATGTATATATTTTTAAATTTATGGTCTTATATATATAGTAATCCAAATGAATTAATAAATGGATATAACATGAATCAAATGATTTGGTATGTAATAGTAACTGAATTATTATGGGGTACTTTAAGTGGAAGAGCATTATGCAAAAAAATATCTAATGATGTAAAAGGTGGTAATATAGCATACAACATTAATAAGCCTTATAACTATATATGGTATAGCGTATCTAGTCATTTAGGTAGTTGTACTATTAGATTTGTTATTTATTTAGTGCTTTCTATGTTAACAGGATATTTGTTTTTGCATAGTTTTCCATCATTAAATATATTTAATATAATTTCAATATTTATTGTTGGATTTTTATCTTTAATAATTAGTACATTACTTATAACATTTATTGGATTATTTTCATTTATTGTAGAAGACTCTAGTCCATTTTATTGGTTATATAGTAAATTTATGTTAGTACTTGGTACAATATTTCCAATAGAATACTTTCCTAGTTGGGCACAAAGTATATTAAAATATAGTCCTATATATGTTACGTCATATGGACCTGCTAAATTATTTGTTAATTTTAGTTATTATGAATTAATAAATATATTAATTGCTCAAATTATATATTTATATATTGCTTATTTCTTATGTACTTTAATGTATAAGAAAGGGGTGAAAAATTTAAATGTTAACGGAGGTTAAAAAACAATTAAGAGTAACTATTTTAACTATAAAATATGCTGTTATGAGAGAAATGTTAAATAAAACAACATTTTTTACAAATATAATTTTTATGATTTTAAATAATGCATCTTTTATAATACAATGGTTAGTTATTTATTCATTAAAAGATAATATAGGGGGATATCAATTAAAAGATATAATACTTTTATGGGGAATTGCTTCTTCTACATATGGTATCGCACGATTTTTCTTTAAAAAGGCATTTAATTTATCAGAAACAATTATTAATGGTAAATTAGATAGTTTTCTAGTACAACCTAAGAATGTATTAATTTCTTGTATTACTACTGATGTAGAAGTTTCAGCAATAGGAGATATGATATATGGATTAATAATGTTAATAATATATGGTATTAATATTAAAAATTTTATATTATTTACAATATTTAGTATTAGTGGTGGATTTATGCTTGTTAGTATTTCTGTAATATTATCAAGTTTGAGTTTTTGGTTTACTAAAACAGATTTAATAGCAGATACTATTAATTCTCAAATGGTAAATTTTGCAACATATCCAGATAGCATATTTAAAGGAATTGCTAAAATAATATTATATACAATAGTACCAGTTGGCTTTGTTAATTATTTACCAATTCATATTATTAATGAATTTAATTTGAAATTATTTTTAATGATAATAGGTGTTTCTATAGTGCTTATAGCAATTGCTTTCAAAGTGTTTTATAAAGGATTAAAAAGATATTCATCAAGTAATTTAATGATTTCAAAAATATAAGGATAAAAGGCTTAACTTTTATCCTTTTTATGTTATACTAATTATAGTAGGTGATAGTGTGAAAAAAATACTTAATATAATACTTGTTTTTTTACTAATAATAACTCCTTGTTTATATATTAAAGCAGATAATAGTTTAGATCCAGATTCACAAGAGCAAGTATCAAAGCAAAAGCAAGCAATAGAAGATTATTGTGATGAAAATAAAACAATAAAAGGCTGTATTTATGATAAAAATAAAGATGTATATACAAAAAGTATATCACTTAATTATAAGCATATAGAAGGTAGTGAAGGATGGGCAAATCCAGATTTAGGCGCAGCAACATTCTTTTTTCCAAAAGACATTCCATTAACCAGAGGTTATCAAGCATTTGATGGGAATGGCAATGCAGTATTTGCTGGTTGTTATAGATATGTAAAAACAGAAGATTCATCTAATCTTAGTAAAGGCACATATTTTTTGTTTGAAATAATATATGGTGATTGTGATGTTGAAGACTCTTTTATTGTACCATCACAAGGTTCTAAACTTTGTTCATGCGATTGGGCATCATATTCTTTTGATAGTTGTGGATGTAGTAAAACAGAGACTTATAGTGGAAAATCTCAGATACTTCGTGAGTTTTCAATTCATGAACAGGCCGCCACACTAAATGATTGGACTGCAGTGGATAATGGCGATTGTCCAAAAGTATTTGGATATACAGCTAATACAAGATGGTATACAACTCTTAAGAATAAATATATTTTTTCAGAAAATGAAAATGATTTTAATATAGGAACTATATCATTTTGGGGAAGAGAAACATATGTTGCAAGACCAGGATGTACAGTAGAAGATGTAGACGGAAAAGATAAAGCACAAGAATTATTAAATGGAGTTCTAGATACAATTAATAAAAAGAAATGTCCTTCTAAAATAGAAGAAATGTCTCAATATAGCGAAGACTTTGTAGAATATTATCAAAACTTAAAAAACAATAATGATTATAGAGTTTTATGGAGTGCTGGTTTGATAAATGAAGTTACAAAGAAAAGTGCTGAAGAACAAATAAATGAAGCAATTAAAGCAAAAACAAAGACATGTCAATATGAAATATGCAATATTACATCAACTCAAAAACAAAAAATAGAGTCAAACTTAGGAGACAAATGTAAAAATGGTTGTGGACTTTCAAATGTTAGAACACAATCAGACAGTACAAATGCAAAATGTTATTGTTGTGGACAATCTAGTCAAGGATGTACATACCAATGGATGGAAGCACCTAAAAATGGAAGTTCATGCTCACTACAAGAAAATGTTCCAAAACTTCAATGTATTGGAACAACAACTGATTTAGCATGTAGAACTTGTTTAAATAATGCATATACAGCTGCCGGACTAAGCGATGAACAAAAAGTATGTATGGCTGGTAATGATTTAGCAAGGTTAATTACAGAACAAGAGTTGTTAAAAGCAAGTGATGATGCCGCTGATGAAACAATAAAACAAGAAATAGAAGAAAACAAAGAATTAAGAGAAGAAATATTTGAAAGAGTTCTTAATGGTGGCAAAAAACCAACAATATCTGAGTTTGGTTTTGGGCAAGAAAGTATGACTTGTACTCAAATATTAGGACCAAATCTAACAAAACTAGTTCATACTGGAATAAGAACAATACAAATAATTGGAGCAATACTTGCAATAGTAAAAGGAATGATAACATTAATTCCTGCTGTAATGGCAAAAGATGCTGAAGGACTAAAGAAAGCTCAAAAGACATTAGTAACAATGGCAATAATATTACTATGTATATTCTTATTACCATATCTAGTTAGATGGATAGGAAACATACTTGGCTACGATATTAGTTGTCTAATTTAAAAAATTATAGTATAATATGCATGTGATTTATATGAAGAAGAGATTTTTATTGATATTTATTACATGCATATTTTTATTTTGTATAAAAGTTAATGCAACAACATGTGAATATAGTTTTCCTATGTATGATGGATGTCTTGCAAGTGGTGCTGATAAGTCAGATACTAATTTTTATATGAGTTTTGATATAAATAATAGTAGTGGACTTACGTCTGATTTAAAAATCACTTATGGTAAAGATAGAAAATCAGTTTACAATGGTAGTTTTTGGAATGGTAGTAGTGGTAATGCATTAGAGATTAGACAAATATCTCAAAGTACTGTAGATGTTGCTGCTATATGTAGGAAAGTACATTTAAAAGTAAGAGTTACAAGAGACAACATTAAAGCAATATCAAATAATGGAAATGGTTATTCATGCCCTGAAGCAGGGTGGTTTGATAGTTATACTGCAAATAATATTGGTGAAACAACTAATTATAGTACTACTGATTATTGGATTTGGTTAACTATTAGAAATAGTAAAGCTGCATCTTCTGCTGTAAAACAATCAAGTGGTGGAAATAGTAGTACATATACTACAACTGAAGAATGTGGTACTAAAACACAAATATTAACTAGCAAAGAGACAGCGTCTGCTACAACTTGTATAAGAATTCAATACAAAAAGACTGGTGGAAAATATATTCCAGAAGTAAAACAATTTTCATCAAGTCAATGTATGGGTGAATTAACAAATGTATCTGTTACTGATAAAGGAAATGAATATTGGGTAGTTGTTCAAAAGAAAGATGTCCCTGTTTCTGGAATAGGAGTAATAAAAAAGGATTTTGAATTTACAACAATACTTCCATATGTTAACAGCTGTAGTGAAGCAGATCAAATTAGTAATTTTGAAAATTATGAAACAACAGATAAAAATGCTGTTGAAGATTATAGAGGCAAAAAGCCAAAAGAACCAGATATGGGATTTGGTGTGAATTCAATGACTTGCCAAGATATTCTAGGTAAGAATTTAACAGCAATTGTCAGAGTTGGAATAAAGGCAATACAAATAATTGGAGCAATAGTTGCTATAGTAAATGGGATGATTACATTAATTCCAGCAGTTATGTCAAAAGATGCAGATGGGCTTAAGAAGGCAGAAAAAAAATTAGTACTAATGGCAATAGTATTATTATGTATATTCTTACTTCCATACTTAGTTCATTGGATTGGAAGCCTATTTGATTATGATACTAGTTGCTTTTTCTAGTTAAAAAGTCTTGACAAAAGAATATAATTTATATATAATCTTAGATGTTGAAAAAGAAAGAAAGAGATCCACTCTTCACCAGATGTAAAAATACATTGGTAAAAAAGCTTATTTATTTAATAAAAAGTTTTTAAAGTGGACTCATGTCCACTTTTTTAATTATAATATGGAGGTGCTCAAAATAGCTAAGCAAAATAATGAAGTTCTAGTAAATGAACAAATAACAATTCCTTCTGTGATGGTAATTGGACCCAATGGAGAAAAAATGGGTATCAAAAACATTAATGATGCCTTAACATTATCTAAGTATGCAGGACTTGATTTGGTACTTTTAAATAGTGATCCTAAAAATCCTGTTTGTAAAATAATTGATTATAACAAATATCGTTATGAAAAACAAAAACAAATAAAGGAAGCTAAGAAAAAGCAAAGAGAACAAAATCTTGAAACAAAAGAATACAGACTAAGTGTCGCTATAGATGTTGGAGATTTTGAAACTAAATTAAGAAATGCAAAAGCTTATTTAGAAAAAGGCCACAAAATTAAGGTTACAGTAAGATTTAAAGGAAGACAACTTGCACACCCTGAACTTGGGCGTGATGTTATCATGAGATTTGCAGAAAAATTAAATGATGTTTCTGAAATTGAATCTATGCCTAAAATGGAAGGTAGAAGTATGCAGTTATTTTTAACACCAAAAAAGTAGAGGAGGAAAAAAATTATGCCAAAGATGAAATCACATGGTGGAATCAGCAAAAAAATTAAAGTAAGAAATTCTGGTTCAACAAAAATTGGACATGTAGGAGCAAACCACAATAGTGGAAAGAAGCCAACAGACTTCAATAGAAAAGCAAGAAAGGGTTCTGTACTTAGTAGCGGAGATGCTAGAAGATACAAAGGACTATTAGGATAAGGGGGTAAGACAGGATGACAAGAGTTAAAGGTGGAGTAGTTTCTAAAAATAGAAGAAGAAAAGTTTTAAAAAGAGCTAAAGGATATTTTGGAAGTAAGCATAGATTATATAAGACAGCTCAAGAACAATTATTCCATAGTGGAGCTTATAGTTTCAATGATAGAAAGAAAAGAGCAAATGACTTTAGAAAGTTATGGATTGCAAGAATCAATGCTGCTTGTAGAAATAATGATATAGTTTATTCTAAATTCATTAATGGTCTTAAAAAAGCTAATGTTGAAATCAATAGAAAAATGTTAAGTGAACTTGCTATATTCGCACCAGAAGAATTTACAAAATTAGTTAAAATGGCTAAAGATGCTTTAGAAGGAAAAACTGTTAAAGAAGCAAAAGAAGTTGAAAAGAAAGTTGAAAAAACAGTTTCTAAAAAAACTGATTATTCTAAATTAACAGTTGCTGAATTAAAAGATTTATGTGCAGAAAAGAATATTGATACAACTGGTATGAAAAAAGCTGATTTAGTTGCATCTCTAGAGAAGTAATTTACTTCTCTTTTTTTATGTTTTATGATATAATATACCCTAATTTGGGGGAATACTATGTTGGAAGATGGAGAATTTACAAATATAATAAAAGAAAAAGATTATGTATTTGATAAAGAAATAATTAGTTTAAATAAAGATATAGAAGATAAAAAAGAAAAAATACAAAAAATAAAAGAAACTATAGATAATGCAAGTAGAATTACTAAGAAGAATATGTTTGATTGTTATTTGATAATAAGCATGTGTGCTACGCTTGGTAGTATAGCATTAAGTGTTTTGACTAAAGGTGGTATAACTGCATTTACTTTTTTTAGAAATATATTTTTATCAATTCCTTTACCAAATTTATTACTTTTTGTAAAATTTAAAAGTCTTAAGAAGAAATTATGGTATAAAGATTATCCAACTGAAGAAGAAAGTATAAATGATTTAATAGTTGAAAAAGAAATTGAAGAAGAAATACTAAAGAAAAGAATAGAACTAGATAAAGAATTTACTAGATTACTTCAAAATCAGAGATATTCTTTTAATATTGAAGTTAAAACTCCTGTGTTAGACGATGAATCTAATGGATATATAAACATAAGTTCAAGAGATATAAGTAAAAAAATATATTCATTAGAAGCTGAAATAGAGAAGAATAAAAGATTACTAGATAAAAGAGTTGCTATTGATTATGTAAATGATAAACTTAAAAATATGTATAGTTATAGTAGCATGGATGAAAGGTCATTAAGAAAAGTTTTTGCTACAATAACTTATGCATTAGCACCAATATTAGGAACAATTGCTACAGGTCTTTTAGCAACAGGAGCTGTTCCAATTGGTCTTGCATGTGTTGCATTAGGTATAACAATTGGACAAGTTAATTTAAAACTTTTAAAAAATATGCAATATTCATTATTTAAAAAGGGAATTAGTTTAAATCTTAAAACTGATCTTCATAATCTTGGGGAAGATTATGAAGAATTATGTGATAAATATGATGAGAATAGTATAAAAGAAAAAATCTTTGAATTAGAATATGAACTTATGAAGGAAAAACTTGATTTATATCATACATCAAAAAAAGAAGAAGAATCATTAGAAAGAAGGAGAAAAGAAAGAGAAAAACAAGCAATAAACAAAGAGACTATATCCTATTGTGAAGATAAATTAGAAAGTGGTCCTACATTAAAAATGAGATTATAATACTTTACATAAAGTATCACTGATATTATTGAGTTTTATTTCTATTTTAATTATAATAAATTATCAAAGAGGGAAAAAGTATGAAAAGTTTTATTGATCCATTTTTATATAATCTTCCACACTTAGATCTTCATGGTTATGATAGAACAGGTGCGATTGCAATGACAAAAATGTTTATTGATGAAAATTTAAGAATAAATGAAAAAAAGATAATTATTGTTCATGGAAAAGGAACAGGTATATTAAAAAATGCAACTCATGAATATTTAAAAAGCGATAGAAGAGTTTTAGAATTTAAAACAAACAATTATAATGATGGAGAAACAATAATAATACTTAAATAAGGAGTTAAAATGCAACAATATTTTGCTAAAGAAAAAGATAATGATAAATTATTATTAAATATTGATGATTTAAATCACATTAAAAATGTGATGAGAATGAAAACAAATGATAAAGTAATAGTAGTTTATGATAATAAAAGTTATATATGTACGCTTAATAATGACTTGTTATCCGCTAATATATTAGATGTTTTTAAAGATAGTGAAGACTATGGAAGATTTGTTGTTTATGTTCCATTATTAAGTGAAGAGAAGATGAGTTATATATTTAAACATGGAACTGAACTTGGAATAACTGAGTTTATTGTAGTAGAATATGAACATTGCAAATATAAACTTCCTAAAAAAGACTATGAAAAGAAATTACTAAGATGGAATAAGATAATTAAAGAAGCATCAGAACAATCATATAGGATTCATAAACCAACGCTTGAAAAAATAATAGATGTTAAAAATATAAAAAGTCTAGAAAATGTAAATATATTGTGTTCTCTTGACAAAAGCAATGTAAATAGTATTTGTAAAGTATTAACAAGAAAAAATTGTGGAGGTACAATAAACTTAGTATTTGGACCAGAAGGTGGTTTAAGTAGTAATGAAGAAGTTTTAATTGAGGAAAAAGGTTTTACTAAAACGTCATTAGGAGATGATGTTTTGAGAACTGAAACAGTGCCTTTAATGATTGCTTCCATAGTTAAATATTTAAGGGAAAGTGAAAAATATGAATAATATTGATAAAGTAATAGATGCTTTTGTTACCGGAGATTATTTTATAATATTCTTAATTTTAACATTGGCGATTTTAATAGTTTTAATACTTGCACTAATAAAATCACGTGGTGAATATAACGAACTATTAAGTTATGAAGAAGAAAGAGAAACTAAAGAATCTCCTGTTATAGAAGATAATAGTAATAATTTACTTTCTGAACTTGAAGATTTGATGGCAACAACAAAAGAAGAAGTAATTGATGAAGATAGACCACTTATTAAACAAATAGATGTTAAAAATGTAAAAACATATAATAACGTTATAGATGACTATGAATATCAAGAAGAAGAGAATGCAGTTATTTCAGCAGAAGAATTAGAAAAACGTACAAAAGAGAGAAAAGAAGCACTTGGTACTAATGACAATCAAGTTGCAATAGCCAAATATGAAGAAGAACAAGAAAAGAAAGCAATAATTAGTTATGAACAACTACTTAAAAATGCATCAAATATATCTCTTTCTTACAAGGAAGAAAAAGTTAGTAAAGATGCTCCAAAAGTAAATAAAATAGAAGTAGAACAAAAAGAGGTTACAGGAACAGAAAATTATTTGGAGGAAGAAGAATTCTTAAAAATACTTAAAGAATTTAGAATATCGTTAAATGAAAACATTTTTAATTAAAACATTAGGTTGTAAAGTTAATGCGTATGAAAGTGAGTTTGTAAGGAACTTACTTTTATCTAGTAATTATGAAGAAGTAGAAGATAATGCAGACATATGCATTGTTAATACTTGCACAGTAACTAATACAGCAGATAATAAAAGTAAACAAGTAATAAATAATATTAAAAAAACTAATCCTCATGCAGTAGTAGTAGCTATGGGGTGTTTTTGTCAATTTAAAAAAGATAATATAGAAGAGTTAATAGATGCAGATATCATTCTTGGGAATAGATATAAAAGTAAAATTATTAAATATTTAGATGAATACTTTAAAAATAAAAAAAGAATAGTTGAATTTGATGAAATGGAAGAACTACCATTTGAAGATATGGAAATAAAAAAATATGTTCATCATCATCGAGCATTTATTAAAATTGAAGATGGATGCAATAATTTTTGTAGTTTTTGTATAATACCATATGTAAGAGGCAGAGTTAGAAGTAAAGACTTTAATAAATGTATTATGGAAATTAATGACTTAGCTCTTTCAGATCACAAAGAAATAGTATTATCAGGTATTCATACAGGACAATATAATAGTGATGGTAAAAGACTCTCAGATTTAATAAATAAAATATCAGAAAATAAATTAATAAAAAGAATTAGACTTTCATCAGTTGAAATAGTTGAATTAGATGAAGGAATGATGAATATACTAAAAAATAATAATACATTTGTATCTCATTTACATATTCCACTTCAAGCAGGAAGTGATAAAGTATTAAAAGCTATGAATAGAAGATATGATACAAAATATTTTATGGATAAAGTGAGAGAAATAAAAAGTATAAGACCTAGAATAGCTTTATCAACTGATGTAATCGTTGGATTCCCAGGAGAGAGTGATGAAGATTTTAATGAAACACTTGCTTTTTGTGAAAAAGTAGGATTTTCAAAAATACATGTATTTCCATATTCAGATAGAAATGGTACAGTTGCTTCTCGTATGAAAGATAAAATACCAGGTAATATAAAAAAAGAAAGAGTTCATGCATTAATTGCTCTTTCAAATAAACTAGAACAAAAATATTATGGCAGTTTTATAGGCGAAGAAGTGGAAGTACTAGTTGAAGAAGAAAAAGATGGTTACTTTTATGGATTTACAGATAATTATATACCAATAAAATTAAAAGGTAATTATAAAATAAATGAATTTTACAAAGTAAAGTTAAGTAAAGAAGATATTAATTTTGATATGAATTAATATCTTTTTATGTTATTATTATAATGGTGAATAATATGAAAAGCACATTCTTAAAAGAATTATATGAATTTATTAAAGAAGGTAATTATTTTAGAGGCTCATTTCAAAGAGTCTATATATCAAATAAATTTTTACCTGCTTCATTTAGAAGAACAATTGTAGAAAAAGCAAATAGAGTAAATAGAAATTGTGAACTTGATGATTCATTTGTTTTATTATTTGATAAAACTAAAGAACATCTATGCATGTTATTTTCATTTAATGGAAAAACAAATATTTTAGTAAAAGATACAGATGATCATATCTTTATTGATGAAAGATATACTCCATATACGATTGATGAAATATTGTTAGATGCTTCTAAAGAAGATGTTAGAAAAGACTTATATTATGCAGGCGTTGACTCTTTAATTACTAACGGTTCATATTCGCCTGATGAAGCAAGAAGTATTTCTGCTAAAGAAGTCGATAGGATACTACAGAGTTTTAGTGATAAAGATTTTCTAGAGGGTTCTAAATTAGAAGAAACTATGCATAGATTGATACCACTAATTGAAAACTATATTTATTATGTTAGTGAATTATATAGAACAAATGTTGAAGAAGCAAATAGTGATGTTATTATTCTTCCAACAACACTACCATTAAATGCTAATATTGTTTATAGTCAAAATAAATCACATAGAGGATTTAATGATGACCAAGCAAGAATAGCATCTATTGGTAATGGAGAAGAAAGAGTTAATCAAATAATAGATGCTTCTAAAAGACAAAAAGTATTAGAAAGCTTTTCACCAATTGCTCAAGGTACTTGCTTAAATGCAAGAAGTGATGAAATAGATTATTATGTATATTTATATAAAATTTCAGATACGGAATATAAATTTATATTTGAACCATTAAGTGGTAAAAAATGTACTAAATTAGTTAATTTTGTACATGATGGAGAATTAAGTTTTAAAGAAATAGAAGAATATGCTAGAAAATACTTATCTATGAGTGAAGACGAAATTATAGAATGCAATTATGCTGCAAGATTTAATCATACAACTGAAGAAACTTATAATACAGTAATTCCTTATGCTATTACTATGGATGAAGTAAAATATAAATGTCCATATGGAGCAAAAGGTAGAATAGATGCATTACAATATGATGGAGCTGAATCTTTAAAGAAATAAAAAATTAAAAAAAACTTGAAAAAGTAATATATTTATGCTAATATTATATTACTTTGTGATGGCGATGTAGCTCAGTTGGCTAGAGCATCTGGTTCATACCCAGGAGGTCGAGGGTTCGAGTCCCCCCGTCGCTACCAGTGTGAATGAAACTCAAACTAGAATGGTTTGAGTTTTTTAATTGTAAAAAAAACACCTTATATGGTGCACAACCAATTGTATTATAACATTTGTAAAAATAATAGTCTATAATTTGTAAAGAATTACTTTTAAAATATATAATGGAGGTAATTTTTATGAAAAATGTAACGGTAGTTATTGGTGGTTTTTATGGAGATGAAGGAAAGGGAAAAGTGATAGATTATTTATCGGCAGATAATAAGTATGCTGTTAGATATTCTGGCGGTAATAATGCAGGTCATTCAGTAGAAGTAAATGGAATAAAATTTGCTTTTCATTTATTGCCTAGTGGAATACTTTATGATGATGTTAAAGCAGTACTTGGGAATGGAGTAGTTATTGATCCTAAAGTTTTAATTGAAGAAATTAATAATTTAAAAGAAAAGGGATATAAAGTAGATAATCTATATATAAGTGAGAAAGCTCATTTAATATTGCCATATCATATTATTCTAGATGAAGCTTTGGAAGAAATAAGAGAAAGCAATAAACTTGGCACTACTAAAAGAGGTATAGGTCCAGCATACTGTGATAAATATGAACGTTCTGGAATAAGAATGGAAGATTTTGTTAGTAAAAGATTTAAAGACTTATTAAAGGAAAATATAAAAAATAAAAATCTTATTTTAAAGGCATATAAAAAACCAAAGATTAAATTTAACGAAATATATAAAGAGTATAAAGAATATGCAAAAATATTAAAACCTTATGTTTGTGATACCGTAACTATGTTACATAATGCAATTAGAAAAGGTGAAAAAATTCTTTGTGAAGGAGCACAAGCATCACTTTTAGATATTGATTTTGGTAGTTATCCATTTGTTACTTCAAGTAATCCAACAATAGGTGGAGCTATTACTGGAACAGGAATAGGTGCTAAATATATTGGTGAAGTATATGGTGTTATAAAAGCATATTCTTCAAGAGTTGGAGCAGGACCTTTTGTAACAGAATTACTTGATGAAACAGGAGATAAAATAAGAGAACTTGGTCATGAGTATGGTGTAACTACTAAAAGACCTAGAAGATGTGGATGGTTAGATTTAGTGTCAATAAGATATTCATGTATGATAAATGGTCTTACAGGTCTATGTGTTAACCATTTAGATACAATTGGTAAATTTGATAAGATTAAAGTATGTGTGGCATATGAATATAATGGAAAGAAAACAATAGATTTTTCTACTAACATAGATTTTTTAAATAATTGTAAGCCTGTATATGAAGAGTTTGAAGGAAATTTTGGAGATATTAGTAAATGTAGAAAATTTGAAGATCTTCCTCTTAAAGCTCAAAAATATATAAATAGAATAGAAGAGTTAACGGATACTCCAGTTAAATTTATAGGAGTAGGAGCTGGTAGGGAGGAAATTATTGTCAGATGAATGAACTATTAAATATTTCTCCTATAGATGGAAGATATAAAAATAAGGTAAAAGATTTAGAAAATTATTTTAGTGAATATGCATTAATAAAATATAGAGTTTTTGTTGAATTGTCATGGTTAAAATTTATTATCAAAGAGAAAATAGTTGATGAAGAAATTACTTCTAGTAAAGAAAAAAGTATAGATAATATTTATAAAAAATTTGATGCAAAAGAAGCAAATAGAGTAAAAGAAATAGAATCTACTACTAAACATGATGTTAAAGCTATTGAATATTATTTACAAGAAAAGTTTAAAGAATTGAAACTAGAAAGATTAATACCTTATATTCATATTACTCTTACTAGTGAAGATGTAAATAATACTAGTTATAATCTAATGATAAAAGATGCTTTGAATGAAGTATATTTTAAAGAATTAGATTGTTTAATCAACAAAATAGAAGAATTAAGTAGTGAATATAAAAGTGTACCAATGCTTGGTCATACTCATGGACAAATAGCTACTCCTACTACAGTAGGAAAAGAATTCAAAGTATTTTCTTATAGATTAAAGAGTGTATTAGAACTTATTAAATCTTTAAAGCTTAGAAGTAAATTTAGTGGAGCAGTTGGTAATTATAATTGTCATGTTATAGCATATCCAGATGTTGATTGGATTAAGAAAACTAAAAAGTTTGTTGAATCGCTTGGTCTTGAATATAATCCACTTACCACACAAATTGAATCTCATGATTTTGTATGTATATTACTTAGTTATTTAAAAATATTAAATAATATTATTAAAGATTTAAATAGTGATATGTGGTTATATATTAGTAATAATTATTTTTATGAAAAAACAAATAAGAATGAGGTTGGTTCTAGTGTTATGCCACATAAAGTAAATCCAATTAATTATGAAAATTCTATGGCTAATATAGAATTATCTAATTCAATAATTGATGCTTTGGTAAATAATTTATCTATTTCCAGGATGCAAAGAGATTTAAGTGATTCAAGTAAACTTAGAAATCTTGGTGTTATCTTTGCTCATAGTTTAATTAGTATTAAAGAAACTATGACTGGGTTAAATAAAATAGAAGTTAATGAAGAATATTTGTTAAGCGAATTAGATAATCATTATGAAGTATTATCTGAAGCAATACAAACTGTTTTAAGAAAAAATAAAGTAAGTAATGCATATGAATTATTAAAAGAATTATCAAGAGGAAAAAGTATAACTAAAGAAGATATAATAAATTTTGTTAATAAACTTGATATTAATGATAAAGATAAAAAAAGATTATTAGAATTAACTCCAAGAGATTATATCGGATTGTGTAAAATAATAGTAGAAAATAATTAATTTAAAAAAGGTAGGTAATATTATGGCAAAATATGTTTTTGTAACAGGGGGGGTTGTTTCAGGATTAGGAAAAGGAATTACAGCATCATCAATTGCATTATTATTAAAGTCTAGAGGATACAAAGTATTTATGCAAAAGTTTGATCCATATTTCAATGTAGATCCCGGGACTATGAATCCAATTCAACATGGAGAAGTTTATGTAACTTATGATGGATGTGAAACTGATTTAGATTTGGGACATTATGAAAGATTTATAGATGAAGAACTAAACTATAGTTCAAATATTACAAGTGGAAAAATCTATAGTAATGTAATTGAAAAAGAAAGAAGAGGAGAATATCTTGGTTCAACTGTTCAAATGGTTCCTCATATAACAAATGAAATTAAAAATAAGGTATTTGAAGCTGGAATATCAAGTGGAGCAGATATAGTAATTACTGAAATTGGTGGAACTGTTGGGGATATAGAAAGTCAACCTTTCATAGAAGCATTAAGACAAATTCAATATGAACTTGGCACAAGCGATACATTTTTTATTCATTGTACACTAATTCCTTTACTATTTGGATCTGACGAATTGAAAACCAAACCAACTCAAAATAGTGTAAAAGATTTGCGAAATATGGGAATTACTCCTAATGCTTTAGTATGTAGATTACCATATAAAATGGATGATAAAATGAGAGGAAAAATATCTTTGTTTTGTTCAGTTCCAAAAGATAATATAATTGATTCAGTAGATGTTAATAATATATATCAAATACCAATTAATTATTATGATCAACATATAGATGAAATAATTCTTAAACAATTTGGATTACCTGTTAAAAAAGCTGATTTGAAATATTGGAATGATTTAATAGATACAGTTAATAATCTAAATGGAGAAGTATCTATTGCATTAGTTGGAAAGTATATTGAACTTCATGATGCATATTTATCTGTTCATGAAGCACTTACTCATGCTGGATATGTTTATAATAAAAAAGTTAAAGTAGTTTGGATAGATTCAGAATCTTTGGAGAAAGGAAATATTGATCTAAAAGAAACTTTTAAAGATATTGACGGAATACTTGTTCCAGGTGGATTTGGAAGTAGGGGTATCGAAGGAAAAATAGTTGCTATAAATTATGCAAGAGTTAATAACATTCCATTTTTAGGTATATGTTTAGGAATGCAATTAGCAGTTATTGAATTTGCAAGAAATGTTTGTGGTATTAGAGATGCTAATTCAACAGAGTTTGCACCTACAACAAAAAATCCTATTATTGATTTAATGGCAGATCAAAAATCAATTATTAATATGGGAGGAACATTAAGACTTGGAAATTATGAATGCAAAATAGAAAGAGGAACTCTTGCATATAAAGATTATAAACAAACAACAATATTAGAAAGACATAGGCATAGATATGAATTTAATAATAAATATAGAGAGTTATTAGAAGAAAAAGGAATGGTTTTTTCTGGAATAAATGAAAAAGCAAATTTAGTTGAAATAATTGAATTACCAAATCATAAACATTTTATTGCGTGTCAATTTCATCCTGAATTTAAATCTAGACCTACAAAAGCTCATCCATTATTTATGTCATTTATAAAATCAAGTATATCTAATAAATAATGATTTTGACTTTTTATAATAATGTGCTATTATGATGTCGGAACTCGAATTCCTTTTTATGTGACACCTAGTCAAATATATTTAGTTTGCAAGTACCAATATGCAATTTACTCGAACGATTATAGTTCGAGTTTTTTCATAAATGATAAACTTCATAGTTGATATGATAAAGATGATAAATACATTGATGTTGTTAATGAAATGTATGAAGATAATGTGTTAGATGATGATGACATTGAAGAGTTAGATTTAAGTAAAGAAAAAGATGATTTTGAAAGATAATAATTACAATAATGTTTCAGATAGTAAAAAGTATGATATAATAATGAGTTAGAAAAAGGAAGGTTTTGTATTATGAAAATTAACTATTCAGATCAAAAGGTCATTAAAGATGAAAAGTCAATTTTTTTAGCTGGTCCTACACCAAGAAGTTTAGATGTTCAAACATGGCGAAATGAAGCTTTAAACATTTTAAAAGAATTGGGTTTTGATGGTGTGGTATATGTTCCCGAATTAGAACATGATAATAGAACATTTAATTATGATAATCAAGTTTGGTGGGAAAGAGAAGCATTACATAATGCTAATACAATAGTTTTTTGGATACCAAGAGATATGAAAACATTACCAGCTTTAACAACAAATGTTGAATATGGTTATTGGATTTCAAAAAATCCTGATAAAGTTATTTATGGAAGACCTGATGATTCGGAAAAAAATAGATATTTAGATTGGTTATACCAAACAGAAACTGGTAAAAAACCTATAAATAATTTATTTGATTTACTAAAAGGAGCAATGGAAATGACTAGTAATAAAACAATAGATATAGATTCTTATGAATTAAATATAATAAAAAGAATTATAAAGGAATATCCTGAAATAATGACACTTGTTGGAGAAGTTCAATTTACGCCTGAAAGTTATGGAACTAAAAACGAAAAAAAGACCTATGGACAATTATTATTTCCAAATGTAGATTCAAATCAGTTAAAAGAATTTGATAGAACTATTTTAAGTGTATTACTTTATTTTTATATTAAAGATAATAGATATGATAAGTTCGTTGAACAACAATCTGGCGATAACAAATTGAAAAAAGAAACCTTTGATAAAATAAGAGATTTTATGCAATCAAATTTTAATACTCCTGAAAAAGAAAAAATGTTATTATATTATATGGTAATAAATGATTTGGGTAAAAGTCAACAAGTAATTGATACTTTAAAATCAAAAGGTATAGAAACAGTTGATCACGATTTACTTTTAAATTATCTATTACAATTTGGAATGCTTCCAACATTAAATTCATTTAGTAAAGAAAGTCAAGAAAGTTTAGCTAATGTCCTAAACTATGGAATTAATATGGGACAATATATTCAAGGAGAATGTGTTGACTACAGCTTTAATAAAGTTTTAAATCTATCTCAATTTGAAAGAACACTAATGGTTGCTGAAGCAATGTTAGATATTGGTGGTGTTTTAGGACATGTTAATAATCAAAATGGTAGTGTTATATTAAATCAATCTACAGCCGATAATATTCTAACTGCATCAAGTATTTTATCAACTTGCGAAGATGCTACAAAAATTTTTGATGAGTTTTTATCTAGAAAAGCAGATGAAATGCAAATAGAAAGTATAAATCAAGAATTAAGAAAAACAATAACTAGAATTTGCCTAATGATGAGATTATATAGAAAAGAAGATATTGAAGTTGTAAAAGATGAAATAACAAACAATGCTAGTGATTATGAAATATTGATTCATGAATTTAATCAAAGTGGCTATAATGGTTGCCTAGCAATTCTATTGTATTATTCACCAGCTCTATTAAGCAATACAAATGGATTCTTTAAAAAGAATAATTCATCAAACTCTTTAAGTGATTCATTAAAAGTTTGTTTACCATTTATGCAACAAGTTATGCAAAATGCTAGATTAAATATTGGTAATAATGAGAATGGTGTTATAACTATTATGCTTAGAGATGCTGCAATGGTTGCATCGCAAGATCCTACTCAATTAGGAAGCTTAGAAATGAGTGTACTAAGCAAAGATGAAGCTGTTATTCGAAAAAAATAAAACCAAGTGTTAAAAAAATTAGTTTAATAGCAAAAATGATTTCAGAAAAATTAGATAATTAGGATTTAATACTAGAAAAGATATAATAAAAAATAATTTAATAAAATATAAGGGCTAGTAAAGACTTATAATAATATAAGGAATTGCTATGCTCTTTTTTAGTAGTTAGGAGTGAATTATGTTAAAAATATTTATAGGGCCAAATGGTTATGGAAAGACTTACGAATTGGAAAGAATTAAAAAGTCATTATTTGATGAAAATAATGACAGAAAAGATGTTATTATGTTAGGTTCAGAATTAGTATTTGCAGATGAAATGAAAGATACAGTTAACAACTCCTTTTTAATGGATTACATTATAACCGAGTTATTAGTTGATGATGAATTAACAAGTATACAAAAACAATTTGAAAATAAATTAGATGAATATATATTATGATAACATTTTAGATGATGATGACATCGAAGAATTAGATTTAAGTAAAGAAAAGGATGATTTTGAACGATAACAGATAAAAATTGTTCAAATAGAGAAAAAGTATGCTATAATAATTAACTAACAAGGGAGGTTTATAATGAATCGTTTAGAATTTAATGAGGTTATGAAAGCTGTTGGTATAAATAATCCTTTGTCAACAGCTGTGGGAAGATATGGTACAAGAGAAGAAGTACATTATTGGAATAATCTCGCAATATGTTTTGGTGGTAGTTATTATACAATAGTAAATGGTAGAATCCCGCTAGAAGTTGCCAATATTATTTATCAAAAATATCCTGGTAATCCTTATGATATTAGAGTAGACGGAGGATGTAAGGATTGGAATCCAATTGATTGGGCTATAGATGAGAAATATGAAAAAGATATTCAAAAATATGTGGAAGAACATCTTGGTACTGATGAGTTTTTATCAAAATGTAAAAATGCTGAAAGAAATTTTAAAAGAAGAAAAAATATTGATGATAAATATTTAAAAACCTATCATATTGATTCAAAAGAAGGACTATTAATCTTTTTAACTGAAATGAAAGATTATTTCTTGAGAAAAAATAATTTACCTGAAACTGAAGTTGAAAAGTATGATGAATTAATAGCAAAGATTACTTCTGAAATTTTAAAAAAGGTAAATCCTTATATTTCTGCATATGATTGGATGCAATATGATAAAGAAAATAAAAACAATTATAATTCTTCAGTTGAGAGAGATAATAAAACAAAATTGGGACAATTATTTAGAAAGGCTGTTCTAGATTTTGATAAAGCTGTTAATCCTTTTCTTAATGATGATATTGAACTTGATGAGATTAGTAACTGTTTAAAGAATGTTAAAATTAATGCTAACTCATATAACTCTGAACATGGTAAATATAGACAAGGTTGTTGTAGTCTAGAAATAACTGATATTAGTACAGGAAATAAAACAACCTATTATAGAAGCCCAGATGGTTTTTCATTTCAATTATCTTACAAATTAGGTGAAGAAAAATATTTACAGGTTTTACATTATTATTCCACTAGCGGCAATTATGAATCAGATAAGGGTGAAGTTGTAGCAATTTATTATTGTGGAGATAATGTTGAAAATAAAATTGATATAAGATTAAATATTACTAATGGTAAAGCTGGAGCCACTTATGATGATAAAACACCAGCTACTCCAGAACAAATTGCTTTTGTTTATGATGAACTATTAAAAGCAACTAGTTATGCATCAAGTATAACTACTGAAAATATGAAGAAAAAAACAAATACTAAACAATTAGTATTAAATAATAATTAAATAAAAAATAAGAGCTAGTAGAGATTTATTAATATAAATAAGGAATACTATGCTCTTTTTAGTAGAATTTAATAAAAAATGTTGGCATAAGAAAGTCTTAATAAAATTTAATGAAAAATAAACAATCGTAATATTAAGATATTAGGATTTAAATATTTCTTAATCTATATCCAAAATAACAAAAATTAGCACTCTCTATTGACAACTGCTAATTTTTGAGTATAATTATAATTGTAGTGAGAAAAAGATACTCACTATGGTATTAAAATTATATATTTGATATGTGCTTACCTCAAATGGCTCAACACATTTAGGAAAGGAAGTTGATGGATATGATGTTAGTACCAAGAAGAAATTTTGATTTGTTTGATGATATCTTTGATGATTCATTCTTTATGCCAAAAAATGACAACAAGATGATGAGAACAGATATTGAGGAAAAGGATAATAACTATGAACTTGCCATTGATTTGCCAGGAATGAAGAAAGACAATGTTAAAATAAGTTTAGAAGATGGGTATTTAACAGTTCATGCTAAACAAGAAAGTAAAAATGATGAAAAGGATAAACATGGTAAGTATATTAGACGCGAAAGATATTATGGTGAAGCATCCCGTAGTTTCTATGTTGGAGATGAAGTTACAGAAGAAGATATCAAAGCTAAATTTGAAGATGGAACATTAAAGATTGAAGTTCCTAAAAAAGAAAACAAACAAATCAAAAATAAAAAGTATATCGAAATCAAATAATGAATTGCAAAAGGATTGGTTTAATCCTTTTGCTTTTTATAATTATAATACGTAAAATTCTCTAAAAAAAGAAATATATCTAAAGATTAAGATATTACGATTTTGACTTTTTAGGAATTTGTGATATAGTGATGTTGGAATTGAATTTCTTTTTATGTGACACCTAGTCAAATATATTTGTTTTAAAGTACCAAATAGATTATTACTCTGACATTTGTCAGAGTTTTTATATTGACATAAATTAATATATAAAGTAAAATGTTAACTGTGGCTAACAAAGGAGTAATTATGATATCAAAATCTACAGAAGAGTATTTAAAGACAATGTATATATTAAATAAACAAAAAGGTATGATTAGGGTTACTGATATAGCAAATAAGATGAAATGTAGTAAACCCAGTGTTACGAAACAGTTGAATATATTAAAGGAAAACAACTTAATTAAGTATCAAACGTATGGAGAAATAGAGTTAACTAAAGCTGGAGAAGAAGTAGCAATTCGTGTTTTGGCTGATTATGATATTTTATATATTTTACTTCATGATGTAATTGGAATGAATGAAGAAACAGCTGAAATAGAAGCAGTTAAAATAAAGAGTGTTATAAGCGAGTCTGCTTTAGAAACTATATCAAAATATATTAAAGATGAATTTGGACTAAATAATTTAAAATGTAATTTTGATATTAGAAATGAGTCTTGTAGAATGTGTGCTTTTAAAAGAAAGAGTGGTGGTAGTAATGAAGATGTTAGAAATTAATGATTTACATGCAAATGTTAATGATAAAGAAATATTGAGTGGATTAAACTTAAAAATTAATAAAGGTGAAATTCATGTAATAATGGGTCCTAATGGAGCAGGAAAAAGTACTCTTGCTAATGTTATTTTGAATAATCCTGAATATAAAATAACTTCTGGTGAAATAAAAATGGATGGGGAAGTACTTAATAATATGAAAACTGATGAAATAGCAAGAAAAGGTGTATTTATGAGTTTTCAAAGTCCAGAAGAAATTCCTGGAATATCTGTACTAAACTTTTTAAGAACTGCAAAAAATAAAATGACAGATGAATATACTGACTATTATTCATTTTCTCAAAAAGTATCTGAATATATGAAAGAACTAAATATTAAAGAATCATATATAAATAGAAATTTAAATGTTGGTTTTTCTGGTGGAGAAAAAAAGAAAAATGAAATATTACAAATGTTAGTATTAAATCCTAAACTTGCAATTTTAGATGAAACAGATAGTGGTCTTGATGTAGATGCGATTAAAACAGTTAGTAAAGGTATAAAAATGTTTTCAGGAAAAGATAATGCAGTATTAATCATTACTCATAATACAAAACTAATTGAAGGATTAAATGTTGATTATGTACATATTCTTGTTGATGGTAAAATAGTTTATACTGGAAATAAAGAGTTAGCAAATACTATTGAAAAAGATGGTTATTCTTCTTTTGTTAAGTAGGTGAACTTATGAAAAAGAATATTGAAGAAATTAACAGAAGTATCTATGATTTTAAAAATACTGATGATTATGATTATAAAATAAAAAAAGGACTTACTAAAGATATTGTTTTAGAAATATCTAAAAGGAAAAATGATCCACAGTGGATGAGAGAAATTAGATTAGAAGGACTAGGAGCTTATAATAAGCTTGATATGCCTACCTGGGGACCTGATTTGAGTGAACTTAATATGGATGATATATCACTATATGTTAGACCCAAAGGTAATATGGCAAATAAATGGGAAGATGTACCAGATGATATTAAAAATACATTTGATCGACTTGGTATTCCAGAAAGTGAAAGATTATCTCTTGCAGGAGTTGGAGCACAATATGATTCTGAAGTTGTTTACCATAGTATGAAAGAAGAATTATCTAGTATTGGTGTAATTTATACTGATATGGAAAGTGCTGTTAGAGAATATCCTGACTTAGTACGTGAATATTTTATGAAAGTTGTTCCTGTAACAGATCATAAATTTATTTCATTACATGCCGCTGTTTGGTCTGGTGGTAGTTTTGTTTATGTTCCAAAAAATGTTCATGTACAGATGCCACTTCAATCATATTTTAGATTAAATAGTCCAGAATCAGGACAATTTGAACATACATTAATTATTGTAGATGAAGGAGCTAGTCTTCACTTTATTGAGGGTTGTAGTGCTCCTAAATATAATAAATATAATTTACATGCTGGATGTGTTGAATTATATGTTAAAAAAAATGCTTATTTAAGATATTCAACAATAGAAAATTGGTCAAAAAATATGTTTAATTTAAATACTAAGAAAGCAATAGTAGAACAGGGCGGAACTATTGAATGGGTTAGTGGATCTTTTGGTTCACATATATCAATGTTATATCCAATGAGTATATTAAATGGTGAAGGTGCAAAATCAGAGTTTACTGGAATATCTTTTGCTGGTGCTACTCAAGAAATTGATAATGGTTGTAAAGTAGTATTAAATGCTCCAAATACATCTTGTGTTATTAATGCTAAATCTATTTCTAAAAATGGAGGCAAATGTACATATAGAAGTTTAGTAAGAGCAACAAAAAATGCAAAAGGTTCAAAAGCGAGTGTGTCATGTGATTCATTAATGTTAGATAATAAATCACTATCTGATACAATACCAGTAAATGATATTGAAACCAGCGATATTGAGTTTTCTCATGAAGCTAAAATTGGTAAAATATCTGATAAAACAATATTCTATTTAATGAGTAGAGGTATTAGTGAAAGTGAAGCTTTAGCTATGATTGTAAGAGGCTTTGCTTATCCTGTTAGTAAAGAATTACCACTTGAATACGCAGTGGAGATGAATAATCTTATAAATCTAGAATTAGAAGGAGGAATGTAAAATGAAAGTTAATAGTACTCCAAAAAGAACTTCTAATAATTTTAGAATTAATGATTTTGAAATTGATGACAAGTTATTTAATGTTAAATTAAATGAATTTAATAATTTTACTTTAGAGAATATTAAAATCAAAAAAATAAAAAAGATAATTAATAATAAATATGGAGTAGAAAAAACAAATCAAATAAATAATGGTAACTTTAAATATAATATTGAAATAATTGATAATAGTAAGTATGGCATTATTAATTTTGATTTAGATAAAGATTTAGTTGATTTAATAGAAATAAACATTGATGCTGATTCTAATTATTTAATAAATTATAAATCTAAGAATAATTATTATCATAATGGATTAATAAATGTAAATGTTAAAGATAATGTTAAAGCAAATATAATTGTTGTTAATAATTTAAATAATGATTCTATTAATCTAATGTCTTTTAATAATGTTTGTAATAATAATTCAATATTAAATTATTTGATTATAGATATAGGAGCAAAAACAAGTATAAGTAATTATTATTCTTCTTTGATAGGAGATTCATCTAAGAATAATTTGAATTCAATTTATATTGGTGAAAAAAAGCAAGTATTTGATATAAATTATTTAGTTGATGTATTTGGTAAGAATTCTAAATGTAATATTGATGTACAAGGTTCTTTAAATAATGAATCTAAAAAGAATTTTAAAGGAACTATTAATTTTAATAAAGGTTCAAGTAAATCAATAGGAGAAGAAAATGAATATTGTGTTTTATTAAGTGATAAGGTCATTAGTAAAAGTATGCCAATGTTATTATGTACTGAAGATGATGTTATTGGAAATCATTCTACTGCTAGTGGAAAGGTAAATGAAAAAGTGTTATTTTATATAATGTCACGTGGTATATCAAAAAAGAATGCGGAAAAATTAATAGTAAAATCAAATTTTAATAAATTATTAAATATGATAAAAGATGATAATATAAGAAATGAAATTGAAGAGTTAATAGATAAAAAATTATAGGAGGATATTATGAAAGAAGATTTTCCAATATTAAAAGAAAATGTTATTTATTTAGATAGTGCAGCTACTAGTCAAAAACCGCTATGTGTTATAAATAAAATGAGTGAATATTATAAAAAAAGTAATGCAAATCCTCATAGAGGAGCATATGATTTGAGCGTAAAATCCACATCTATTTATGATAATGCACATGAAGTAGTAAAAGAATTTATTAATGCAAGATCTAGTAAAGAAATAATATTTACTAAAAATGCTACTGAAAGTTTAAATTTAATTGCATATTCTTATGGACTAGATAATTTAAATGAAGGTGATGAAGTAGTTTTATCAATTATGGAACATCATTCAGACTTAGTTCCTTGGCAAATAATATGTAAAAAGAAAAAAGCAGTACTAAAATATATGTATGTTAATGAAAACTATGAGATTGATGATAGTGAATTTGATAAAATAACTTCTAAAACTAAAATAGTAGGAATTACTCATGTATCAAATGTAACTGGGACAATTAATGATGTTAAAAAAATTATTAATTTAGCTCATAAAGTTAATGCAAAAGTAGTAGTAGACGCTTCACAAAGTATTCCTCATATGAAAATTGATGTTCAAGATTTGGCCTGCGATTTTCTTGTATTCTCAGCACATAAGATGTATGGACCAATGGGTATTGGAGTTTTATATGGACAAGAAGAATTATTAAGTAAGATGAATCCATTTTTAATGGGTGGAGATATGATTGAATATGTATATGAACAAGATACAACATTTGCTCCATTATCTCAGAAATTTGAAGCAGGTACCCAAAATGTAGAAGGTGCTTATGGATTAGTAGAAGCAATTAATTATATTAATAAAATAGGATATGATAAAATTCAAAAACATGAAAAAGAATTGTTAAAGTATGCAAGAGAAAAATTGGAAAAACTTACATTTATAGATTTATATTATCCAAAAAATATTTCTAATCATACTAGTGTAATATCTTTTAATATTAAAAATGTACATCCACATGATGTAGCAACATTATTAGATAGAGCTCATATAGCTGTTAGAAGTGGCAATCATTGTGCACAACCTTTACTTAGAAAATTAAATATAGATTCAACTGTAAGAATAAGTTTTTCAATATATAATGATAAAAATGATATAGATGTTTTAGTAAATGAACTTAATAAAATATATGAAATGTTTAAAAAGTTTAATAAGGAGTAATAATGAATGAATTAGATATATATAATGAACTTATTATGGAGCATGCTTTTAGTGCTAAGAATAAAAAAGAACTTGAGCATTACGATTCATGTAGTCTTGGTCATAATCCAAATTGTGGCGATGAGATTAAAATAGAACTTAAATTATCAGAAGATAAAAATACAATAGAAGATATGTCATTTACTGGACATGGATGTGCTATATCACAAGCATCAACATCTATGATGATAGATTTGCTTAAAGGAAAAAGTATAGATGAAGTAAAAAAAATAATAGAAGTATATTTAAAAATGATTAGAAGAGAAGAAATAACAAAAGAAGAAGAAATATTATTGAAAGATGTAGTTGCTTTTAAAAATATTTCTAATATGCCAGCAAGAGTTAAGTGTGCATTATTAGCTTGGCATACACTTGATGATATGTTAAATAAATAAAAGAAAGACGATTTAGTTAAGATAAATCAAATTTTTATATTAAACTTAAAATATGGTATAGTTAAATTGTTACAAATTATTTATTTTAATGTACCAAATTGATAATTACTCTGAGAAAATCAGAGTTTTTATGTGAATTGGTGTGGAATCAACAATATTCACAAGTTTAATAATAAACAATATAATTTAATTGTAGAGGTGATTAACTTGAATATCATATTACAAAAATTTGGAGGTATCTCCCTTGAAAATACAAACAAGTTATTTCTAGTGTGTAAGCATATAATAAGTGAAATAAAAAAAGGAAACAAAGTAGTAGTAGTAGCATCTGCTCAAGGAGATACTACTGATGATTTGATAAAAGAAGAAAAAGAAATTACAGAGTGTGCTAATAAAAGAGAGCATGATGTTCTTGTTTCAACTGGTGAACAAGTTGCAATTGCTAAATTAGCAATGTGTTTAGAATCATTAGGATACAAAGCGAAATCATATTTAGGATGGCAATTACCAATTATTACTAATTCTGACTATAGTAATGCTAAGATTGAAGAAATAAAGATTGATAAGATATTAAATGATTTAGAAAATAATTATGTAGTAATAGTAGCTGGGTTTCAAGGAGTAGATAAAGATAACAATATTACTACTCTTGGAAGAGGAGGTTCTGATACTACTGCGATAGCATTAGCATCTAAATTGAAAGTTAAAGAATGTATTCTCTTTAAAGATGTGGATGGAATTTATTCGTTGGATCCAAATAAATATAAGAATGCTATTAAATATAATAAAATTTCTTATGACAAGATGTTAGAATTAGCTAATAATGGAGCATGTGTTTTACATAATAAATGTATCAAAATAGCAAAAGATAATCTTTTGAAAATAGTTGTTAAAAAAGCATTTAGTGATAATAGTATCGGAACTATTGTTGGAGGTTGAAATGAATATAAGAGTTGGAATATTAGGTTATGGAAATGTTGGTAAAGGCGTAGAAAAAGCAGTTTTGGAAAATAAAGATATGACTTTAGTAGCAATTTTTACTAGAAGAGATGTAAGTCAAATAGAAAGCAATACAAAAGTAGTAAATATTAAAAATATATTGGATTATAAAGATAAAATAGATGTATTAGTTATTTGTCATGGATCTGCATTTGATATGCCAAATGATACACCTTTATATGCAAAATATTTTAATGTAATAGATAGTTTTGATACACATTCTAAAATATATGAACATTTTAATAATGTAGATGAAAGTTCCAAAAGTAATAATAAAGTAGCATTAATATCTTGTGGTTGGGATCCAGGGTTATTTTCTATAAACAGATTAATGAGTGAATGTATAGTTCCAAATGGAGATACATATACTTTTTGGGGACCTGGTGTTAGACAAGGACATTCTGATGCATTAAGAAATATAAAAGGTGTTAAAAAGGCAATACAATATACTATACCAATTGAAGAAAATGTTAATAAAATTAGAAATGGTGAAAGAATTAAACTAACTCCAAGAGAAAAACATTTAAGAGAATGTTATGTTGTGGTTGAAGATGACTCTTTAAAAGAAAGAATAGAAAATGAAATTAAAACTATGCCAAATTATTTTGATGAGTATAATACAATAGTTAATTTTATAACAGAAGAAGAATTTGATAAGAATCATAATAAAATGCCTCATGGCGGATTTGTTATTAGAGTATCTGATGATGAAGTGATTGAATATTCATTAAAACTAAATTCAAATCCTAACTTTACTGGACTTATTTTAACTAGTTACATATATGCTGTATATAGATTATTTAATGAAAATAATTATGGAGCTAAAAGTGTATTTGATATACCCATTTCATATTTAACAAATAAAACTAAAGAAAAATTATTAAAGGAGTATCTATAATGAAAAAAATTATATTTAAAGGTTGTGGAACAGCAATTATTACACCATTTAATGAAGATGGGGTAAATTATGAAGAATTTAAAAAAATGATAGAATTTCAAATTAAAAACAAAGCTGACAGTATTATCGTTTGTGGAACAACAGGTGAAGCATCTACCATGAGTGAGCAGGAAAAAAAAGATGTAATTAAGTTTGCTGTTGATACTGTAAATAAAAGAATACCTGTTATTGCAGGTACTGGCGGTAATAATACTAAAAGTGTTATTGAAATGTCTAAATATGCTGAAAGTGTTGGTGTAGATGCATTATTAATTGTTACACCATATTATAATAAAACGACTCAAGAAGGTTTAATAGCTCATTATAGTGAAATAGCTAAAAATGTTAAAACAAATATTATTTTATATAATGTACCAGGAAGAACAGGAGTAAATATAGCACCTAAAACTTGTTTAGAATTATCTAAAATTAAAAATATAGTTGCTATAAAAGAAGCTAGTGGTAACATATCTCAAATTGCTGAAATTTCATCATTATGTAAGAATAATTTATATATTTATTCTGGCAATGATGATCAAATTGTTCCAATATTATCACTTGGTGGAATTGGGGTAATTTCTGTTCTTTCAAATATTATGCCAAAAACTGTTCATGATATGGTTTATAATTATTTAAATGGAGATGTAAATAAATCTTGTAAACTTCAGTTAGATACTCTTGATTTAACAAAGAGCCTATTTTGCGAAGTGAACCCAATACCTGTAAAATATGCATGTAATTTAATTGGATTTAATGCAGGTATTCCAAGATTACCATTGGTTGAAATGAGTAGTGAAGGTAAGATAAGATTAGAAAAATCTATGAAAGAAATAGGTATTTTAAAATGATAAAAGTTTTGATAAGTGGTATAAGTGGAAAAATGGGAAAAGAGCTAATTAGTGCAATAAGTGAATGCGATGATATAGAAGTAGCTTGTGGAATATGTAGATCTAAAATAGATTTAAACATTCCAACATATAAAAAAATATATGAGATAAAAGAAAAGTATGATGTAGTAATAGATTTTTCAAGACCAGATTTAACTATGGAAATATTAGAATATTTAAAAGATAAAAATATACCAATAGTAATTGCTACTACAGGGTTTAGTGAAGAGGAACTAAACAAAATAAATGATTATTCAAAACATATTAAAATATTTAAATCTAGTAACATGTCTTTTGAAATAAATTTAATATGTAATCTTGTATCAAATCTTTCTAAATTATTAAAAGATAATGATATAGAAATTGTAGAAACTCATCATAGAAATAAAATAGATAGTCCAAGTGGTACAGCATTAATGATAGCAAATAGTATAAATGATGCACGTAACAATGAAATGAACTATATTTATGACAGACATAGTATTAAAAATAAAAGAAGTGATAAAGAGATAGGAATCCATTCAATTAGAGGTGGAAATGAAGTAGGAAAACATTCAATATTGTTTTTTGGAGATGATGAATCACTTGAAATTACTCATACTGTTAATTCAAGAAAAGTGTTTGCTTTAGGTTCTCTTAAAGCAATGAAATATTTACTTAAACAAAAAAATGGTCTTTATAATATGAATGATTTAATTAAGGAAGTGCAGTCATGAAAAAATATAGATTAGCCTTAGTTGGAGCAACTGGATTGGTTGGAAGAACTGTTATTAAGGTATTAGAAGAAAAAAAACTTCCAATAGAAAAATATTGCTTTTTTTCATCAAACAAATCTTCTGGAAGTAAAATTAATTTTTTAGGTAGTGAATATATAGTTAAAGAATTAAAAGAAGATTCTTTTGATGAAGGATTTGATTATGCAATATTTTGTGCAGGAGGCAGTGTATCTAAAAAGTATGCTAAAATTGCAGTAGCTAAAGGAGTAACAGTAATTGATAATAGTAGCATATTTAGAATGGATAAAAATGTTCCATTGGTTGTACCAGAAGTTAATTTTGAAGATGCATTAAATAATAGAGGTATAATTGCTAATCCAAATTGTTCTACTATACAAGCTGTAGTTGCATTAAAACCACTAGATGATAAATATAAAATTAAAAGAATAATTTATTCAACATATCAAGCAGTATCAGGTGCTGGTCAAAAAGGAATAGAAGATTTTGAAAGAACAAGTAAAGGACTAAGTAATCAAAAATTTACTTATCCAATTTATAATAACTGTATACCACATATAGATGATTTTCTTGATGATGGATACACTAAAGAAGAAATGAAAATGATTAATGAAACTAAGAAAATACTACATAATAAAAGAATCAAAGTTACTGCTACTACTGTAAGAGTACCTGTATTAAATTCACATAGTGAATCAATAAATGTTGAGTTTAAAAATGAAATAGATATTGATGAAATTAAAAAATTATTATCTTGTAGTCCAGGTATTATTTTAGAAGATGATATTAAAAATAATAAATATCCACTAGCTAGTAATTCAAGTGGAAGCGATTATGTTTATGTAGGACGTATTAGAAGAGATTATACTGTTAAAAATGGTATTAATATGTGGGTAGTAGCTGATAATATAAGAAAGGGCGCTGCTAGTAATGCAGTTCAAATATTAGAAAGGCTTATTAAATAAGAAATTCGTTAATATTTACTCTGACATTTGTCAGAGTTTTTTGTTCTTTTGTTCAATAAAATAATACTCAATTTAATTATTAGAACTTTTTATGCTATAATTATTATAATAATATAGGTGGATAATATGAAATGGATATGTGTAGAAAGTAATAATTTATTATTAACACTTTGTGGAGTTTTTTATAGTGTTTTATGTATATTTAGTATAGTTACTGGATTAATGTATGCTCAAGGTAAAAGAAAGTTAAATCCTCTTGAATTGTCTGATAAATTTGTTTCAAAATTATCTAAAGAAAATAAATTAGATAGTTTTGCAATTACAATGGGTTGGATAACTATTATAGTTGGAATATTTCAAGGAGTAACTGCTTTGGGCATTTTTTATGGTTATAATTCTTTTCTAAATTATTTTGCACTTTCATTTACTATTTTTTCTATTTGTTCAGTAATATTTAAACTAATAAAAAAAGTTAATATTTTTTCTTTATTAAAATTAATAGCTTATATAATAATTCTTTTGATTTTAATAATAAGTGGATTAAGAAAATATAGAGCTACATATGAAGCATTAGACTATTTAAAAACAGATGATATAGTTAAAGTCATTAAAATAGATGAAGGCTACTATTTTGATGGTTATGGTAAAGAAAAAGCTATTATTTTTTATCCAGGGGCTAGTGTTCAATATACTTCTTATGCAAAGCTAATGTATAAATTGGCTTATAATGGATATGATTGCTTTTTAATATCTGTGCCTCTTGATTTTGCATTATTAGGTATTAATAAAGCAAGCAATATAATAACTGAATATAACTATAATAAATGGTATTTGCTAGGACATTCTTTAGGTGGAGTAGCTGCTAGTATGTATGCTTCTAATAATCCTCAAAAAATATCAGGTGTTATAAATCTAGCATCATATCCAAATAAAAAACTTCCATCAAATATAAAATATATTTCAATTTATGGAAGTAATGATAAAGTGTTGAATATAAAAAGCCTAGAAAAATCAAAAAAATATTTACCAAAAGATAATTTAAGCTTTGTTATTGAAGGAGGAAATCATTCTAATTTTGGTAATTATGGATTTCAAAAAGGTGATGGTATATCTTCGATTACAAATGATGAAGAACAAGATTATGTTGTTAATAAAATAGTTGAAAATTTAAAATAATAAAATTTAAAAATTCTGGCAATAGTCAGAGTTTTTAATTGCATAATAAACTTGTGATATAGTTTACTTTTTTAGATAATTATAATATAATAAGTATGAAAAGTATAACAAATTATACTTTTAAGGAGATGACTATGAAAAATAAATTTGTTGGTATCGCTAAAGTTGGTGAAAAAGGTCAAATTGTAATACCTAAGGAAGCAAGAGACATGTTTGATATTAAACCTGGTAATACAGTTGTGATTTTATGTGATAAAAAGAAAGGAATGGCTATAGTTAAATCTGAAATATTAGAAGATAATATGGATAAACTAATGGCAGGTAATAAGTAGTATGTATTCTATAGAGGTAAAAAATTTAACTAAAAAATTTAAAGATAAAATTGCTGTTAATGATTTAAATTTAAATATCAAACAAGGTGAATTATTTGCACTTTTAGGGGTTAATGGAGCAGGTAAAACAACAACAATAAAAATGTTGTCAGGTCTAATTTTACCAACTTCTGGAAATATTAAAATTCTAAATATGGAGATGAAAAATGATGTATTTAAAATTAAAGAAATCTTAAATGTTTCTCCACAAGAAACTGCTATTGCTCCAAATTTAAATGTTAGAGAAAACTTAGAGTTTATGGCTGGTGTTTATCAAATAAAAGATAAAGAGAAAAAGATTTGCGAATTAATTAAATTATTTAGATTAGATGAAGTATTAAATAAAAAGGCAAAGACATTATCTGGCGGATGGCAAAGGAAACTTTCAATAGCAATTAGTTTAATAAATGAACCTAAAATATTATTCTTAGATGAGCCCACATTAGGTCTAGATGTTATTGCTAGAAAAGAATTATGGAAAATTATTAATGAATTAAAAGGAAAAATTACAATTATATTAACAACTCATTATATGGAAGAAGCTGAAAGTTTGTCAGATAGAATTGGAATAATGGCAAATGGTAACCTTGTTGATATAGGGACTCCAAAAGAACTTATTAAAAAAACTAAAGCAAAGAATTTTGAAGATGCATTTGTATCTATAGCTACTGGAGGTGATTTATAATGAGAATGCTAAATTTTGCTAAAAGAAATTTTAAAGAATTAATAAGAGATCCTTTAAGTTTAGTATTTGAAATTATATTACCAATATTTTTGTTATTTATATTTCAACAATTTAATATACCAGAAGAAAACTATAAACTAGAAAATTTTACTCCATCTATTATATTATTTGGTTTTTCATTTATAACACTATTTAGTGCTACTTTAATAGCTAAAGATAGAACTTCTTCACTATTAATTAGACTTGGAATATCACCTATGAAGCCAAAAGATTATATTTTAGGATATATTATGTCATTATTACCAATTGTATTAATCCAAAATATAATATTTTTTATAGTGGCTATCTTACTGGGATTAGAATTTAGTTTAAGTATATTTCCAACAATAATAGTATCTTTAATCATCTCTATATTTTTCATTTCACTTGGTATTTTAATTGGTAGTTTAGTAAGTGAAAAGGGAACTGGTGGTTTAGGTAGTATTATTGTTCAACTAGTATGCTTTACGAGTGGTATGTATTTTCCTAAAGAAGTAGTTGGTGGAGTATTTGAAATTATTTGTAAAGCTTTACCATTTGAAGCTTGCTTATATATTTTACAGTGTACACTACATAATAATTTTACTAATCTATCATCTATACATATAATAGTATTTTTAATATATTTCGTATCAATTATATTATCATCAATTATTATATTTAAAAAAAGAATGATTAGTGATAATAAATAGATATTATGATAATTGATTATTATCGAAGTTTATTTTGATGTTTAGTAAAAACTATAAAAGGTATGATTATAATTGTGAAGATACTTTCTTTAAAAAGTGTAAGGCTTTAATACATCTAGAATTTAAAAATAATAAATTAGTTAAAAGAGAAGAAAAAGGATTAAAATAAGTTATAATTAATTATATAAAAAATGAAAAACAGTTAAAACAATTACTAAAAATAAAACAACTTCTTTAAAAATAAAAAAATTAAAAGCTGGTACTAAATATACATATAGAGTACAAGCATACAAAATAGTTAAGAAAAAGAAAAAAGTAATTAACACAACTAATAATTTAGTTGCTATTACAACTCCAAAGAATCCAAAAGTAACTGTAAGTATTAAAGACTATAATGCAATGAATATAAAAATTAATAGTGTTAAAGGAGCATATAGTTATACATTAGAAAACAGTTTAGATGGAAAAGAATATAAAAGAATAAATGTATTATATGAGCCTACAACTATTTCACAAGAAAGTTTAGAAATAGGAAAGACATATTATTATAGGGTAAGAGTTTGCAATAAAAATGGCTATTGCAGTGAATGGACAACAGTAAATAAAAAACAAACTACTCTTTCACCAACATTTAAACTAAGCACAAGTAAGAAAAAAGTAACAATTAATATTACTTCTGTAAATGGTGCTGATGGATACGAAGTATATAGAAGCACAAGTAAAAAGAAAGGTTATAAGTTACAAGGAGAAGTAACTGACTTAGTATTAGAAAATACTACTAAGAAAGGAAAAACATATTATTATAAAGTACGTTCTTACAAACTAGTTGATGGTAAGAAAGTATATAGTTCATATATCAAAATTAAATCAATTAAAAGTAAATAAGAATAAAGAGAATTGTAAAAATCAATTCTCTTTTTTAATAAATGGTATATGATAATCTTCTAATAGAATAGGAAGTGTGGTATAAAAAAGATTACTAATTATATTAATAATAGTAAAATTCTTTTTACTGTATTTATATTTATTGTATTTATTATATTTTTATTTATTATAAATGATATTAGTTTAATATCTTCAAAATTTGATAGCTTAGGTTCTATAATATCCATTATTTAAAAATAATGTTAATGATAGATTTGTTATTAAAAATGATGGAATCTATACATATAAAGTAAATTAGTTTTTAATAATAATAAACAGTTTTAACTGTTTATTTTTTTTATAATTTTTCAGGTATTAATTTATTTATATATTTTAATAATTCTTCTTTTGTATATTTGTCTTTTTGAGTAAGCCATGATAAACAAATATTGATTAGTCCACCAGAATAGAACTTAACAATTATATCTAGTGGTAATTGTGATTTAATAATATCATCATTATTTTTTAGTCTTTCAGATGATTCTCTTTCTATAATATCTACCAAAAAATCTATTAAGAATCCGTTTCTATTATTCAAAATTATAGCACTATATATTTCTTTTTTTTCATCAATATGATCAATTAGGATACTTAGCAATTTCATTATGTATTCTTTTGATGAAATAATATTTTGATTCTCTTCTAAATCTTTTAATAAAGATAGCTTTAAGTCTTCAACTAAATTATCTAATAGTTCATATTTATCTGCATAATGTGCATAAAATGTAGAACGATTAATTAATGCTTCATCACATATATCTGATATTTTAATTTTATCAAAGTTTTTTTGTTTCATTAGTTTTAATAGAGTATCAAATAATATCTTTTTTGTTTTAATAATTCTTAAATCTGTTTTTTCATTCATAAAGAACACCTCGATGTAAAATTATATTGCTAATTGTACAAAAAGTCAAATATCAAACAAATTGTATGATAAATATACATATACATTTTAAAAAGTGTTGGATATCATTCATTATTACTATTATGTTGTGGTAATTAAAAATACATAGTAATAGAATATATTATCGAGGTGGAGCTATGAAATCATTTTCTAGTTTTGTTGTAAAATATAAAAAAATTATTTTAATTATTGGATTATTATTATTAATTCCATCAATGATTGGTTATGTATTAACAAAAACTAATTATGATATTTTAGTATATTTACCAAGCGACATTGAAACATTAAAGGGACAAAATATATTAAAAGATGATTTTAGTATGGGTGCTTTTTCGGTTTCATTAGTTGATAATAACATTAGTGATAACGAATTAATAAGTTTAGAAAATAAAATACGTGATATTGATTGTGTAAATGAAGTTGTTAGTATTAATGATATAACCGGAACAACTATACCACTAGAAATATTACCTAAAAACTTACTTGATCGTGTTTCAACTGATGAAGATAAATTATTATTAATAACATTTGATACTGGTACAAGTGATGAAGAAACTTCTAACGCTATTAATGAAATAAAAGAATTATCAAAAAATATTAAAGTAGGTGGTATGAGTGCTATGGCATTAGATACTAGAAAACTAGTTGAAAGCCAAACATTCGTATATGTCTTAATTGCAGTTATGTGTTGTTTATTTATACTTATGTTATCATTAGATTCATATATAGTCCCATTACTTTTATTATTAAATATAGGTATATCTATTTTATTTAACATGGGAACCAATATTTTACTGGGTGAAATATCTTATATAACAAAAGCAATTGCGGCTGTATTACAATTAGGAGTAACAACTGATTTTTCAATATTTTTATATCATAAATATGAAGCAGAGAAAAAGAAAAACAAATCTAATGATGAAGCAATGAGTGAAGCAATTAGTGAGACTATGACTTCTGTAATTGGTTCTTCTCTTACAACAATTGCAGGATTTTTAGCTCTTTGTAGTATGAAATTTAATCTAGGAGAAGATATTGGACTTGTAATGGCAAAAGGAGTAGTATTTGGTGTTTTAACAGTACTTACTATATATCCTTCAATATTGTTAATGTTTGATAAATTAATACAAAAAACAAAGCATAAACCAATAATACCAAAGTTTAAATTTATAAAACCAATTGTTACAAAAGGTTATAAATGGATATTTATTATATTCTTACTATTATTAATTCCAGCTTACTTATCTCAAAGAAAAACAGAAGTTTATTATAATTTAGATAGAAGTATTCCTGAAGATTATGATTATAGTATTGTAAGTAAAAGATTAGAGGAAGAATATGGTTTAATTACTCAGTCAATTATATTAGTAAATTCTAATATAGAAACAGACAAGATGAATAATATGATAAATGAAATTAATAGTTTAGATGGTGTTGATAGCATTATTTCATCTAATATTTTATCTAAATATGGAATATCTAATAGTATTATTCCTTCTAAAGTTAAGAGATTATTAGAAACTGATAAATATAAATTAATTCTTGTTAATTCGAGTTATAAACTAGCAACTGATGAATTAAATAATCAAATATCAAAAATAAACAAAATAATAAAAAGATATGACAAAAATGCTATTCTAGCTGGTGAAGGTCCTTTAATGAATGATCTGGTTGAAATTACCGCTATTGATTTAAGAAATGTAAATTATGTTTCAATAGGTGTTATATTCTTAATTATGTTTTTTGTTCTTAAATCTCTTAGCTTACCAATTCTTTTAGTAGTATCGATTGAATTTGCGATATTTATAAATATGGGTATTCCATATTGGCAAGATAATAGTATTCCATTTGTTTCTTCTATTGTAATTGGAACTATTCAACTTGGAGCTACAATAGATTATGCAATATTATTAACAACAAAGTATTTGGAAGAAAGAAAAAATGGATTGGATAAAATTGAATCAATAAAAGAAGCGCTAGACTCATCTGTATCATCAATTTTTGTAAGCGCTATGTGTTTCTTTGGAGCAACATTTGGAGTATTTGCTGTTTCAAAAATTGATATGATTGGTTCATTATGTTTACTTATGGCAAGAGGTGCCATTATAAGCATGGCAGTAGTTATGTTTATTGTACCTAGTGTATTATTAGTTTTTGATAAACTTATAGTAAAAACAACATTAGGTTTTAAGAAAGGAAAAGGAAAAATGAAAAAGAATATTAAAAAAGTATTAGCTTGTATATTAATATCTAGTTTAGTATTTACTACAAATGTTTCTGCAACTACTAAAGAAGAAAGTGTTTATGCAAAATTAGAAAGTGATGGAAAAGTAAATAATGTAATTATATCGGAACACTTATATGATATTACTAAAGATAAAGTAAATGATAAAACAAAACTATTTGATATAAAAAGTTTAAATAGTAAAAATAGCTTTGAAAAAAAAGGCAATAATTTAGTTTGGAAAACAGATGGCGATGATATATATTATCAAGGAACTTATAAAGATGAATTACCAATTAACGTAAGTGTAAAATATTATCTTGATGGAAAAGAAAAAAATATTAATGATATTTTGGGTAAAAAAGGAAAAATAAAAATTGTATTAAAGTATGAAAATAAATCTTCTAAAAAAATGAATATTAATGGTATAAAAGAAGATATATATGTACCATATATGATTATTACAACATCTATATTAAATAATGCAGATAATAAAAATATTAAAGTTACTAATGGTAGAATAGTAGATAATGGTGTTAGTTCAATTGTAATAGCATTATCTTCTCCTGGATTATATGAGTCACTAAATCTTGAAGATTTAAAAGATATGAATAAAGTAGAAATTAGTTATGAAACAGATAAATTTGAATTAAATCCAATATATTCAGTTGCAACAACAGATATAATAGAAGATAAAGAATTAGGTGTTTTTGATGAAGTAAATAGTCTATATAAAAAGATTGATGAATTACAAAGTAATATGAATAAGATAGTTAGTGCTTCTAAAAAACTTAGTGATGGAACAGAAGCTATAGATAATGGAATTACTGAATTAAACAATAATTTAAAATTATTAGTTAAAAAATATGAATATTATCGTAATCAAGATCAAGATGCATTAAAAGAAGAATTAATCAAAATAGTTGAAGATAATATTAATAATATAACACCTCTTCTAGAAAAAGAGATTTCATCAGAAACAAGTAATGTATTAAAAAAACATAAAGATGAACTTCAAGAATCTATGATTGAATCTTTAAAGAAAAATACTCAAAGTATTGTAGAAAAAGAGTTGGAAAAAATTATTTATAATTTAGATATTAATAAAATGATAAATGACATTTTTAAAAAAGATATTGCAAGTATTTTAAAAAATGATGATGAAATTAATAATTTAGTTAAACTTTTAAAAGAAGATATTGATAATAAATTAAAAAATATTATTAATGAAGAATTTAATAAAGTTAATGATAATATAAATAACAATTTATCTGAAGACTATATTAATTCATTAGCTGAAAAGTATGGCGTAACTTATGAACAAGCTTTAGGTATAGCAAATGATGTAAAAAATGATACATTAAATCAAGTTAAAGAAAATATAAGTAATGCTAATATACCAAATAAAATTATAAATAGTTTAGATGAAGAAAATTATTTAAATGGCTTAATAAAAGAATATGTTCAAAAACTAAGTAATAAAATAAAAGATTATTTAAATAATGATGAAGTTGTTAATGAATATGAAGAAAAAATCAAGAATGAAATCATTAAAATAATTGAAGAAAAATTATCTAGTGATAATGCATATTTAGACATAGATATTAAAAAATATGTAGATAGCATAGTAGATAAAATTATTGATAAAACAGTTAGTGATTTAGCAAATACTTATACTAAAGATTATACAAATGAAGTTGTACAAAATATTATTAAAAAACAATTTAGTAAAGAAAATGTTGATAGTGAATTAAGAGATTTATTAAATAAATATGATGATGATATTAAAGAAAAAGTTAATATTTTAGATGATACAATTAATACTTTAACAA